>JBDNJH010000211.1:0-12817 GCA_041687875.1 Flavobacteriales bacterium
GGTCAAAGAAATCGGTGATTTGCTTCACTTTGGTGTTGAATTCGTACCGGATGGTAGGTTCATCTTCGGTAAGCAAACAGGCAATATGGACTGTGGCTCCGAAATTTTTCGCGAACCCAGCGGCCTGCTTAACTTTTTGCCTTGACTGCGGTGTAGCGTCAATAGGAAGAATAATATTTTTCAATTCCGTTGAAGACGCTTTATGTTGAATTGTCAATACGGGACATGGAGATTGCGTAACCACTTTGAAGGCGTTACTTCCTACGAAGAATTCCTCCCAGCCAGAAACTCCGTGCGTTCCCATCACGATTAAATCAGCTTCAACTTCACCAGAAACCGTTACGATTTGCTCATGTATGCGTCCACTGACCACATATTGCGAAACATTCAGCGCGGTTTTTCTTTCCAGTTGATGAGCAAAATTCTGCAGGTGCTGCTGTGCCTGTTCCTTTTCATCATACTCCGTCTTCTTACTGGGTGCAAATATTCCTTGATAAGCTCCGCTTTCCAAAACGTGAATAAGGATTATTTCTGCACCAAATCGTTTGGCGATATCCACAGCATGATCAACTGCTAGATTGGCTGTTTCTGAAAAATCAGTTGGTACTGCAATACGGTTAATTTTAAATTCACTAAACATGAGGCTAAATTTTATTCTTGAATGAAACGAAAATCAATAGGGTTTAAAGGACGTAGTGTCTTTTTTTAATGTTGGAATAATGCTAAGTACTGGAATCTCAGACAGATTAATGATTTCCTGAGCTGAAGAACCGATAAAATAATCAGTAAAATCTTGTTCTTGTTGTGTCATAATCATGATAAGATCGCCTTTGGATTTGGTTGCGTAGTCGATAATACTTTCTGCTAGTGACTGACTGCCCTTTGTATCTCGGACAATTTCGGCAGCACAATCAACTCCTTGCTCAGTAATATACTTTTTTACCTGATCCAATTGGCGCGTCAACCGATTAACAATAAACTCATCGTTTGTCATGAGTACCGAAACTACTCTAATGATTGACCCGAAACGCTTGGCAAATTCTACAGCTTTTGCAACTTTCTCCTTCGTTTCTTTTGTAAGATCCAAAGGCAAAACAATATTCTGACACCCTTTACGGTGGTGTTTTCCTTTAATCGTAATTACAGCTTTATGTGATTCTCTAACCACACGAAGTGCATTAGATCCAATAAAGCGTTTTTTTAAGGTGGTGCTTCCCGCAGTTCCCATCACAATAAACTCAGCATTTATGACGTCAGCCGTATTGACGATTTGATCGTAAACTTTGCCATGAACCTGAATCGGATGAAGTTCTACCCCAAACTCTGCGGTCTTTTCTTCAATGAATTTCTCCAATTTGGCCTTTGCACGCTTCTCAAACTCAACCTTATCAACCTCATCAAATAGCTTGCTAAGAGTAAACTCATCGCTAACCACATTCAATATATGAATCTCGCTGTTAAAAACTTTAGATAGACTTACGGCCTGCTCCAACGCTACAATAGATTGGTCGGAATAGTCTATGGGCACTAAAATTGCCCCAGGTTTGTCTTGTTTATTCATAGTTTTGATTTTGCGGATGCAAAGTAAAGAATTTGAGCATGGAAAGAATAGCAGAATCAGAACTCGTTCTGAATAGTGATGGAAGCATTTACCATCTTGATCTTCATCCAGAAAATATTGCCGATACAATCATCTTGGTAGGCGACCAAGATCGGGTCGGAAAAATTTCAAAACACTTCGATAGTGTTGAATTTCGAGGTCAAAAGCGGGAGTTTGTCACGCATACCGGGCGAATTGGTTCTAAGCGACTGACCGTGCTTTCTACAGGAATCGGAACTGATAACATTGACATCGTAGTAAATGAACTAGATGCCTTGGTCAATATTGATCTGAAAACAAGAACGGTGAATCAGGAAACAAAAAGCCTGAACTTGATACGGTTGGGAACCAGCGGTTCGTTGCAGGAAGATTTACCGGTAGATAGCTTCCTGCTTTCAACGCACGGAATTGGTTTTGATGGCGTTTTCAATTATTACGAAAAGGCTGCCGAAATTGAGGATACGGAACTAACGGACGCTTTTATGGCACAAACCGAATGGAAATCCATCTTTCCTCGGCCATATATTGTGAAGGGGTCGGAAACGCTTTTCAACTTATTGAAAGACGGAACTGAACATGGAATGACTGCAACTGCCAATGGTTTCTACGGTCCGCAAGGCCGACAATTACGGTTAAAACCAACGATTCCAGATTTGAATGAACGCTTGAGTAAATTCAGTTTTCAAGGACAGCGTATTACCAATTTTGAGATGGAAACTTCTGCCCTTTTCGGTCTGGGAAAAGCGCTTGGGCATGAGTGTGCCACAGTCTGCGCCATTATCGCCAATCGATTCAGAAAAGAATACAGCAAGAATCACGATCGGACAGTTGAACAACTCATTTCATTCGTGGTTGATAGAGTAGTGTAGCCATGAGAATAGGAATTGTTTGTTATCCCACCTTTGGTGGTAGTGGTGTTGTAGCCACTGAGCTTGGAAAAGAACTAGCGATGAAAGGGCATGATGTCCATTTTATCACTTACGATTTGCCTGTAAGATTCGATAAGTTTCTCACAAATCTTCATTATCACGAAGTTCGGGTAAGCGATTATCCGCTGTTTGATTTTCAGCCGTATGAACTTGTTTTAGCAAGCCGAATTGTGGATGTGGTGAAGCACGAAGGGTTGGATATTCTGCATGTGCATTATGCCATTCCGCACGCCTCAGCAGCTTACATGGCGCAGCAGATTCTAAAAACGGAGGGAATCTATATGCCGTTTGTGACCACACTGCACGGGACCGACATAACACTTGTTGGTAAGGATGAATCGTTTGAACCCGTCATCACGTTTGCCATCAATCAATCAGATGCCGTAACCGCTGTTTCAGAAAGCTTGAAGGCTGATACCTATAAGCATTTCAACGTAAAACGTGATATTGAGGTGATTCCCAACTTCATTGACCTGAAGCGCTACGAAGGGTGTTCCACCGAAGGCGTTCTGAAAGCTTTTGCACCAAAAGGTGAGCGGTTGCTGCTTCACACTTCCAATTTTCGCCCTGTGAAACGTGTGGAAGATGTGGTTGAAGTGTTTTCAAAGGTGAGAAAGGAAATTCCGAGCAAATTACTGCTTGCTGGCGATGGCCCCGATAGACCTAAAATTGAAGCTTTGTGCCGTAAGTTGGGCACCTGCGATGATGTTCACTTCCTTGGAAAACTCAAGAATATTGAAGAGGTTTATTCGGTTGCCGACTTGTTCCTTCTACCTTCAGAAACAGAGAGTTTTGGATTGGCAGCGTTAGAGGCCATGGCATCACGCGTTCCTGTAATTTCGTCCAACACAGGTGGAATTCCTGAGATAAATGAAGATGGAGTTACTGGTTTCCTGAGTAATGTTGGAGACACGGACGAAATGGCAGCAAACGCGCTGAAACTGTTGAAGGATGATGTCCTTTTTGCCAAATTTAAGGAAGCCGCACATCAGAAGGCAATGCAATTCAGCGATATTTCTGTGATTCCGATTTACGAACAATTGTACGAACGGGTTCTTGCTAGCGTAGCCAAGTAGAACCAATCATTCTGGGTGATAGATCCGCTCCGCGTTATTGTAAATTTCTTGCTTATTCAGTGTCATTGGCTTGGTCTTTTGCTGTGTCCAAAGTTCCATCTGATCATCGTAATGCGGACTATCTGGATGAGTTGAAGTACCATAGGCATTGATGGTCTCAATCCTTGGCAATCCATCCGTATCAAAATCAACAAGAATGATGTAAGAATCCCCTACAAAAGTTCTGAGCAGACCTTTCTTGTACGGTTTGGTCATATTTGCCGCCAACACATCAGGCGCTCCACCTACTCCAATCTCCTTATTGCCACGAACGTGCTTTTGCACATCAGCCAATCGAACACGCAGGGTGCCAAAATGCTTTTTCATGTGTTTAGTGGCGTTTCTCACCGCATCAACATATTGCTTCTCAGAATAAGTATTGGCATCATAGGTTAATCCTTTAGACATTATCTCTTGCATCAGATTGTTGAATGTAAAAACCAGCAATGCGGCATTCATATCCTCTTCATCTGCCACATGATCCCATGCACGGATTACCTCGAACGATTCGGTTAAGTCGGGATACTTATTAGCATCAATACTGTCCAACATCCACATATTATTGATGTTGTATCCACGCATTTCCTCGTTGTATTTCCTGTCGTATTTCATGGTTTTAAAATCTTCCCAAGTCATTTTGTCGAAACCAGAAATGAGTTCGTGCGTCCGAATTGTTCGGTTATTGATTTTGGTTTCATCCTGATAGCCAAATGTTGGATTGAAATCTACCGAGCGGAGATTTTCATCTTCAGCAGTAGCAAAAAAAGGAGTTCCATTCGTGTTAAATAGATATCCAGCTTTTGGATTTACATAGCGTGGAAGTTCTGAGAAAGGGTGAAAATTCTCCTCCCAAAGCGTTTTTGAGGTATTTCCGGGAAGCACATCCTGCCAGTTGCAATTTGAATCGCGATACGCAAACTGCCCTAAGCTTACAAACTGAATGTTGCCTTCTCCATCAGCATAAATGTTGTTTGTGCCTGCAAAATGATTTTCGGCCAGCACCTCATTGTATTGTTTGAGGTTGGTGGCCTTGTTCATGTGATACAACTGTTCGGTGCCTGCAATATCCATGTTGGCCGGAAAGCGAAGGGCATAGTACCCGTCCTTATTTTTGATAACAGTGCCGTGTTTGCTGATATAGAACTTTTTGGTGATAGGAAGACGGATTGGTCCCAGCTTCACTTTCACCTTGACCTTGTAAGGTTTCAACTCCTCATATCCCTCATCAAACTTGTAAAGCAGTTTCTTCTTGGGGTGCATTTCTAACTTATAAACATCACAGAGATCAGGATGATTGAGCGTGGCAGCCCAAGCTAAATGCTCATTCACACCATGAAAAATATTGGCACCTCCAGGAAACGTTCCGCCCAGGATATTCAAGCCTTCTTCGCTTACCAAATGCGCCTCGTACCAAGAAAAAAGTCCTTCTAACGGCTGGTGCGAATTGATGGCCAAAAAGGTGTGGCCATTTGCCGTTTTGTTCTTGTTAATTGCAAAGGCATTAGAACCATCTGGCAAATTGCCTTTGTACGTGATATTTCGTTCGTGTAATAGGATTGACCGCGTAAAAATCTGCTGTATTTCTATATAAACACTCGTAAGAAACACCAATGTAAGCGTGTTGCATTTCACAACATCTTTTGCTGAAATAGGAAACAATCCCTTTCTAAGAATTTGATCTGAGTGTGTCTCGGCAAAACGGTTCACACCTTGTGCATACGCATCCAAATAGTTGACATAATCAGCTGAAAACGCATTATCAAAACGCTTTTCAACCTCATCTGAAACACGTGTAATCTTTCCCATAAAATCAAGCAGCGCACCGTTCTTGCCTGTCACTTCCCCTAACCTACCGTTTGCAGCCAGCAACAATTGCTGAACTGTATTGAAGTCATCTTCGCATGTTGCCCATGCTAGCCCGTAGGCCACATCTGCATCCGTTTTCCCAAAAATGTGAGGCACGCCCCACGCATCGCGGACAATTTCTACGTTATCTACACTGATTTGTGCATTGGATGCAACATTGCAAAGCAACATGAGCCCCAGTAGGAGACCCGAAATACTGAATTTCATCTATGTAAGAATTAGGAGATAGTTTGCTGTAACAGCGATATTGCTAAAATAGTATGCTTGCATCCTATTTTTGAAAGAAAACAAATTGAAATTAATGTTTTGGAAACATAGTTGACAACCGTGCGATTATCAGCTAGGGCAAATGGTGCTTTTGCCAAACAGATTGAAAAACATATTTTTTAGCCACAGATGCACAGCAGGTCATCAAAAGCCTAAATCTCCAAGCAAAAGCTAACTCCCTTACTTTCCGCGCCAAATGGCGATTCTTTCTCCTAGACCACCGATGAATGAGAGCAATTTGGTTAGTGCATCAAAATAAAGTGTGAACATTAAAAATATGGACATGAACCAAATAACCATGAGATTGGCCCAATACGTATCGACATACTGACCAAAAACTGGTTTACGCGGAGCAAAGAAATGTGAGCGGAACATGGCGCGTCCCATTGGATCTTGATAGATAGGATGTAGTCTTTGAATCAGCTTTCCATCACGTTCTATGATGCGATAAAAGTCAGAGCTATTCTGTACCAAATCTCCCAAGTTCTCATTGTAGTAATCATCGCGAAGCTGGTTAAAGAGTTCACGATCTTCAGGGGTCTGAACCTTTGATGCAATCAACTTATCCTTGGCCGAATCTGTTGCATTACGCTTCTTCACGTAATTACGAGACAGTTTCTCAAGATAAATTTTGACTGTTTCCAGCACCTCAACGGAAACATTTTCGCTTGTCAATTTGTCCATTTGATCAAATTGAACATCAGAATTAAAAAGATTTTCCTTGGCCAGCTCGTTTCTTATCAGTGCCAAATCATGTTCCTTTTTCTTTGCATCTATCACTTCTTCAGATAAAAGGAAACCAAGATTGATGACGCGCTTCTTCATTTCTGGAATCCAATAATCCTTTCTGAATGTAGCTTGGCTTATTTCCTTCTCGTACTCAAAAATACCTTTCTGATAGGCGTTGTTTTTGAACTGATGAACCGCTAGTGCTTCATACGCCCATTTTGAAGCCATAATCTCTCCCGTGATTGGCACATATTCATCCGAAGAAAAACCGGGGTTCAGTTTGTCAAACTTCACAATTACACCGCTCAAAAGAAGCTGAGGAATGATGAGGAATGGAATGAGAATGTAGATGGTAACGGCATTTCTGAAGCTGGCCGAAATATTAAGCCCCAACATATTGGCAAAACATGCCGTGGAGAAAAGGACTAAGAAATACGCCATGTTCATTCCATGAATTTCAAGAATGGCATTGCCTATGAGAACAAACGTGAGCGTTTGCACCAACGAAATGAAGAACATGATTAAGATCTTGGAAACCAAATAACTTGACCTGCTCAGATTCAGGAACTTCTCTCTTTTAAGAATCTTTCTGTCCTTGATAATCTCTTCAGCGCTAACCGTCAAACCAAAAAAGAGTGCCACCACCACACACATAAACATGTACGCTGGAATATTATCGTTTTCACGGAAAATGTATCCAGCCTCATCATTTGCATAGTACCGAATGAGAGAAGCTAGAATAACCGCCAAGACAGGTGTTTCCAAGAAGTTGATGAGCATGTACTGCACATCTGCAAGTTTGGAGCGTACATCCCGCGTGATAAATACCGAAAACTGTACTAAACGCGAAGGAATACTAGAACCCTTTGGAAGAGAATCGCTCTTTGCTTCTATATCCGACAGTTCCGCCTCCATCTTTCCAGAGGTGCGGAACTTCTCGTTCCATTCTGTCGGACGAACTTTTCGCTTCTGGGTTAGCTGGCCGTATTCATCCAACACCTTTCCTTCAATAATGTTGAATACCTGCTCGGGATTCACATTACCACAATTGTAGCATTCGACATCTTCACTGGTCACATCATTAATCTGCGATTTGAAATAACCAATTGCCTCAATTGGGTTTCCATAATAAACCGGAAAACCGCCCGTATCGAGAATCATCAGCTTATCAAACATCTTATAGATATCTGACGATGGCTGGTGAATAACCACATAAACCAACTTACCCTTCAACGCCAACTCCTTCAAAAGATCCATGATATTTTCGCTATCGCGAGAAGAAAGACCTGAAGTGGGCTCATCTACAAACAATATGGAAGGCTCACGAATGAGTTCAAGCGCAATATTCAGCCGTTTACGTTGACCACCGCTAATCTTCTTATTGAGTGGACTACCTACCTTGAGATTCCGAATTTCATAAAGTCCAAGACTTTTTAGGGTCGACATCACCGCTTTGGTAATCTGGTATTTGGTTAATCCGTCAAAACAGAGTTTGGCGTTGTAAAACAGATTCTCAAATACGGTTAGATCTTCAATGAGAAGGTCATCTTGAGAAATATATCCTATGAGTCCTTTTACGCGGTCTGGCTCCTTGTAAATATCAATGCCATTGATGCGAACAGCTCCAACTGAAGGTGCCGTAGTACCGTTAAGAATGTTGAGCAAAGTGGATTTTCCAGCACCGCTGGCTCCCATTACGCCAAGCAACTGTCCAGATTCCTCACGTGTTGAGAGCCGATGTAAGCCTTGCTTTCCTCCAGGAAAATAAAACTCAATGTCTTTTACCTCAAACACCAAACTGTGATCCACACTATCGCGCATGAACCGCCCCACGATGTCGCTGTAGTAGATTGGTGCAATACCTGAAGTTCTTATAGAGGATCCAGGAGAAAGTATATTTGTACGATTGGCTCGAACAGGCTGACCGTTGATGAAAAGCGTTTCACTGCCAAAATATCGGAACACGTAAAGCCCAACACTACCAACGTTGAGGACACGTATTTCGCCATGAAAAGCTTCCGAATAAAGATGGAAAGCCCGTTTCATATCCGATACCTTATGGCTATTCACCACCAAGATATTCTCTGAATCCTGCTCATCTTCAGCGTTAGCCTTTACAAAATGAAGACAACGAAGAAACTCCTTCTCATCAATATTGAAGGAATCGGAAACGGTGTTTACGAAATCGAGTTCTTGTCCGTCTATGGAACCTTCCGAATTGACGAACTCTAGAAGGCGGAACAATACAATGACCTTCTGCTTCTGCGTAAGCTCGGAATTGATGGCCATGCAGATTTTAAGAATCTTGACCGAACTTCTAGAAATTCTCTTTTTCTTCTTATCGTCCTGCTCTTCGGGCCTACCGTGGTACTCAACAAAATAATTATCGAATACTTGTAGATACTGTTCAACCAGTTCCTTATTAAGCTGAAGTTCAAGAAAAACCTTTACCACCTTTCTCCCGTTCTCCGAGAAGCTATCGTCCTTGGCGACCAAGGCGAAAAGTTGCATTAAGGCTCTTAATATTCGTTCACTCATATACTCTAAAAAGAAAAGGCATCCCTACAACGCTGTAGGAATGCCTTTGGTTACGCATTTTGCGTAAAAACTATTGCTTAAAACCAATTATCAGGGTAGCGCATCCAGACATCGAATTTGCTGAGTTCAGTTTTGCTTCAATGGTACAATCAACAGTTGAACCGAATTGAAAATCCCAATAAGGAGTGTTTTTGTATTCGCTGCTTGCGAACAATTGGTTGTGGTCTTCATCGTAAATCTCGAAAATCAGATTTCCATCCGTGAAGCCGCTGCAACCTGCAATTCTGTATGTACTTCCACCATAGAAAGTTGCTCTGAATTCTGCAACCTGATCGCCATTGAGAAGCGCACGGTAAGACTGCCCGTCAGAAATATAATTTGCGGTTACATTCTCCGAACAAATCTTTGCAATGGAATCGCACTGTGCAGAAGCATTTCCAACATGGGCCAATCCCATTATAAGGGCAGCCGAAAGTATTTTTAGTGTCTTCGTTTTCATTGTTGGCCAACTATTTTGTTTCTAATTTTTGCCACTTTATCGGCAATTGCCTTTAGGTGTTCTGGTGTTATAACAACAACCGTTTTACTATTAATCTTGGTCGTCTTTTTCGCAATATCCACCGTAGATTTTTCATATGTATACTGAATATCAATGGCATCAAAGTCATAGGCCAATTCAATCAAATCATCCACCAACACATCGTATTCAGGTTGGTTGTAATACTGAGTTAGCATTTTAACGATATTGTTAAGCGTATACTTCTGCTCACCAATACGATTGATAACGTCTTGGTTTTTGTTTTTTACCGCAATCTGAGTCGAGAAATACAATGTCTCAATCCAACCACCGGCTAGAATAAGAGCACCCACATTCATTCTATCGTTGTCTTTCAAAAACGCATCTGAGTTTCTGTATGCAACGGCAACGAGGTTAAGCATAGAGTCTCGCTTACCAAAGTTGTTTTCAAATCGTTTGATGGTATTCTCATCAAACGCGCCTGTAATACCCAACTCGTCAGAAAGTTTATTGATTACGCTCAAGTATTTGATTGCATCTTGGCTTTGATCGTAAATGGTTACATACCCTACATCTGCTCCGTATACTCCAAGGTTTAGTGCCTTCTGGTAGTTTGTAGCATATGTGGTTACCTTTTTTGCATCATTTAAAAACGACTTATTGTAATCAGCTCCTGATTTTTCAATCAGCATGGCTGTTTGAATAGGCGAAGGAATACTAAACATATTGCCTCCGATGGTCATCAATTTGGTGGCGGAAGAATCCACTTCAGCAACCCCTTCTCCTGCATCGTCCTTCTTTACATCGGAGACGCAACCTACCATGAAAATGGCAGCAAATGCCAACGCACCGCTGTAGCCCATCCATTTGTTTACATATTTACTTTTTATCATGACCTACTTCTGGTTAATATGGTTCGCAAGTAACGAAAATTAGAACGAACGAACAACGAATTCCAATAGCTCAAAACCTTCAGTTTTAAAGGTATTATCGACAAGAGACTCGTATGCGCTGGATTGATTTTCTATTCTCATTGATGCCCTCTTACTCGAATTAGGGGCAATTGGTTACAAAAAAAGCCTCCTGATTCCCCGAAGCGAGACTTTGAGTGATTCTGTGTGAAAAATATCTGCGTGCCTTAATATTACGGTAAAGGCGTAGCGCATGGAGAACGAAGCAGTGGTTTTGTGGAGTATTTCCATACGCCCCTACAATTTGGAAATCATTTCGCTCACATCGATAGCATGTGCACACTTGAAATGACCTTTCGGACAGGCAGATCTTCCATGCATTCCGCATGGACGACAATCCAGTGTTTCTTTTGTTTGAATTATGGATGATTTCTCTGAGAGTGGCGTAAATCCAAACTCAGGAACCGTGGAACAATACACTTCGCACATTGGCGCATTCACAGTTGAAGCCAGATGAACAGGTGCCGAATCGTTGGCATAGTTCATAGCTGCATTTTTCATCAGTGCGGCTGTTTCTAGTAATTTCAGCTTACCAGTGAGGTCGGTTATTTCGCGCTGTGTAGCTTTCTGAATCTCTTCTGCAATTGACCCATCAGATTTCGCTCCTATGAGGTAAATCTTGATTTCACTTGGAATCTGATTAATCAACTCAACCCATTTCTGGGTTGGCAATTGTTTTGTGAACCAAACGGAGGCTGGCGCAATCGTTATATATGACTGAGTCTTAAACTCAGAAACAGCAGCATCATCTTTTTCAGAAGGATAAAGCTTAGGATTGGTTCGTTCTGAATTTTCCGAAACCAAATCGAGTACGCGGTCAACTTCATGAACTTGTTCAAATCCTTTTCCAAACCGATGATAAACTGATTTTGAGAACAAAAACGACAACGGATTATTCTTGTAGCCAATTGTTTGCTTTGCTCCCGAAAAGGCTGCTAGAATTCCGCTGGCTGCGTATCGCTGAATGTTGTAAACAGCATCATACTTTCTATTTCTAACCTCGCGAAGCATCTGCCACAACTCGGCATATTTCGAATCCTGCTTGTTCCAAACTAGCACTTCATTTAGGAACGGATGTTCGTTGAACAACGACTGATTTCCATTACGAACGAGGTAATCTATCTTGGCATTCGGAAAATCTTGATGAAGCTTTTCGAGAAGCGCTGTTCCCAAAATGGCATCACCGATAAAGGCGGTTTGAATGACGAGAATTTTACGCATCCATCCCGATTAGAAAAATGCTCAAGTCAACAGATACGTCATGCTGAACTTGTTTCAGCATCTTTTCAGACCATGAAACAAGTTCAGGGTGACGCGCTAAGTGGTCATTATTTGGTTCGAGAACGGTCATTCTTCGTTTTTACACCGCAACGTTGTATTCACGAAGTGAATCGTTGAGCGAGGTTTTCCTATCCGTGCTTTCCTTTCGTTGTCCGATAATCAATGCACAAGGAACATTATATATGCCAGCAGGAAATTCCTTTGGATACGTTCCTGGAATAACTACAGAACGAGGTGGCACATAGCCTTTCGTTTCCTTCGGTTCTGAGCCAGTCACATCAATAATTCGCGTGCTCATGGTAAGAACCACATTCGCCCCAAGAACGGCCTCCTTCCCTATTCTTACTCCCTCAACCACAATGCTTCTTGAACCAAGAAAAGCATCATCTTCAATGATTACTGGAGCAGCCTGAATCGGCTCCAAAACGCCTCCAATTCCTACGCCACCACTCAAGTGAACATTCTTACCAATTTGGGCACATGAACCAACCGTGGCCCACGTATCGACCATCGTTCCGCTGCCGACATACGCGCCAATATTCACGTAGGAAGGCATCATAATCACCCCACTTTCTAAGAACGAGCCGTAGCGTGCAATGGCGTGCGGCACAACCCTAACTCCTGCTTCTTTGTGTCCTTTCTTCAGCGCAATTTTATCATGAAACTCAAACGGACCTACTTCAATCGTTTCCATCTTCTGAATTGGGAAATAGAGAATAACAGCTTTTTTTACCCATTCATTCACCTGCCATTCAGCACCTTTAGGTTCTGCAACGCGTAATTTTCCGCTATCTAAAAGAGCAACAACTTCTCTGATTGCTTTTACGCTTTTCTCCGAACTCAGCAACTCACGGTTTTCCCACGTTTGCTCCACTATTTGTCGTAATTCATCTATCTGCATGCGGCAAAGATAATCCTTAACTTTGCCGCGCCTTAAAAACAGGTAAAATGGGTAGGATTCTTGCCATCGATTACGGAACAAAACGCGTTGGCATTGCCACCAC
>JBDNJH010000212.1:0-8634 GCA_041687875.1 Flavobacteriales bacterium
CTCACTCGTGGGTCAAATATACCATAGAGCACATCAACCAACATATTTATGACCACAAAAATGACCGCAACAAGTATGATGCAGCCCATCACAACAGGAAGGTCGTAGGTGTTCAAGGCATTGAGCATCACCAGTCCAAGACCTTTCCAGCCAAAGACGATTTCTACAAAAACAGCACCTGCCAAGAGCGATGCCAGCCAACCCGAAATGGCCGTGATGACCGGATTCAACGCATTGCGAAGCGCGTGCTTTACGACCACAACCGTGAATGAAAGTCCTTTGGCGGTTGCAGTCCGAACGTAATCCATCGAAAGTACATCGAGCATGGAATTTCGCGTGAGTTGCATGAACACAGCAAGTGGCCGCACACCAAGTGTAATGGCAGGAAGAATCAAATTCTTCAACACAAGTTGCCTTCCTTCAAACTCATCAATTTCGTAAAGGCTACCTGTCACCTCCAATCCTGTAATATCTCCCAACAAATAGGCAAAGAGCCACATGATGAGAATGGCTGCTACGAATGATGGCAGGCTCATTCCGAAAATGGAGAACACCATCAATAGTTTATCCAACCATTGTCCTTTGAACAGAGCCCCAAAAATGCCGAACGTAATACCCAGAAAAGTAGCGATGAGAATTGATGTCACGGCCAAAACTGCGGTACCGGGAAGTGCATCCAAGACAATATCAACAACCGTTTGTTGTGATTGATAGGAACGTCTCAAGTAAGGCGGTTTCAATACGAAAGCAGCATGCTCAGATGACCAAATGGTCTTTGAACTTTCGTGTTCGGATGGTTCAAAAAAGTAAGGACTATCTGAATTATCCAGACTATAAAACGCAAATGGTGAAAGGTCGTTGAGGTAAACCAGATACTGGGTTGTTAGCGGTAGGTCGAGTCCTAAATCCTTGCGAATCATCTCCACTTCCGACTGGTCGGCACGCTGCCCGAGCATCAGCCTTGCAGGATCGCCCGGCAAAGCAGTGAAAAGCAAAAAGACAACCGTCACAATTCCAAACAGCACCGAGAGGCTGTAAAAGAATTTGCGTGTGACGAAACCAATCAATTACGGCTTGCTCAAATATTCCAACTCCAACACCTGCAACTCAGGCAGGTCGTTGTAATGCCATTTACCATAGACTTTTCCGTCTTTCAAAAGCATCAAACCTGGATTAGAACGAATGATGGTTTTCAGTACGATTTGATCGCAGAAAAGATAGCTAAACGGATTACTGTTTGTTTGAGCAAACTTAACTGCATCGCGAGGTGCGCTTGATGTCAACCCCACAAAACGATAGCCTTTATCCTGCAACGAACGAGCGAGCGTATTGATGCGCTCCTGTGGTTGTAGCGTTGCTTGATTTAAGTCGTAGGATATGAGTAGGAACGTGAAGTTCTCACTTTGCAAGAAATCTTCTGTCAAATCTTCGCCTTCGGCAGATGAGATGGAAAAATCCATGATTTTAGGCTCCACTCCTTTCACCAAAACCTCAGTACGAGAATCGACATACTCGTATTTGTCCTGATAATTCTCTGGGAATTTTTCAAACTCTTGTTCTTTCCCTGTTGCCTTGTCTCGTAGAATGTAGTAATACTTCAACTTGTCAGGAACACCTTCCATTTGTTCGGCTATGCTTTTTCCGGGTGCGTAGGCACGGAAATCCTTTACAGGGAGGTAGCTG
Source organism: Flavobacteriales bacterium (assembly GCA_041687875.1). Lineage (GTDB taxonomy): Bacteria > Bacteroidota > Bacteroidia > UBA10329 > UBA10329 > UBA10329. The sequence continues at coordinate 1,684 of JBDNJH010000212.1, forward strand.
TAGGTGTAGAATGTGAAAAAACTCATAGCAACGGTGGCTAAAACCGTGGTAATCCATGGTGCTTTGCGATGTTCAACCAACCGAACCAAAAAGAAGACTGTGAAAGTTGCCACAACGAACCAGAACGGGAAGAACCATTCGAGGTCGTAAGACAACTTCAACATAACCAACGACCCGACCACCGAAAGAGCGAAATCGTTCTTGTCTGTTTCCGAAATACTTATCTGCTTCTGACGTATGAAAATGATAAGGATGAAAAAGCTCAACACAACATCTTTGTAGAAGCTTTCCCATGCCGTTAATGGAATGGCATCTCCGAAACATCCGCAGGTTTTAACGATTTCGAAATATGCCGAAGCAAACGTGAGCGCAGTAAAAAATGCGATTAGGAGCAGTAGGAAAAGCGCAGTAATTCTGGTTTTGAATCGAACCAGAATGGCAACGCCTAAAATCACTTCAAGAATCACGATGAAAATGGCTTGTGGTAACGCATATTCATGGCAAAAATTAAAGAACGGCTCTAAGAAACCGATATACTCGCCCAACTTGGCAAATTCTTCAAAGTATTCCTCAAGCTTGTAGCTGAATCCGAGTGGATCGTTGGCTTTTACAATTCCTGAAAAGATAAAAAGGATGCCTACAAAGTAGCGGGCTATATCTGTGATGAGTTTCATGGTAGATAATGGGTTTAACAGGCAAATTTAATCTTCGTGTCTAACTGACAATAAAAATTCAGGAAAGTCCACGGTCCATAGTCCATAGACCACGGCCCAGCAACCCGCCCACAATCCCAAGAGACTATCGTCTATGGTCTATCGACTATTCACTCAACTTAATCAACGCGAAAATCGAGTAATTGATCATATCGTACAGATTGGCATCAATTCCTTCAGAAAGTTCGCTCTGTCCTTGGTTATCTTCCATCTCTTTGATGCGAAGAATTTTAACCAGAATTAAATCTGTGAGCGACCTTACACGCATGTCGCGCCAAGCCTCGCCATAGTCGTGGTTCTTACGTTCCATTAGCAACTTGGCCTCGGCTGCATATTGGTCGTACCACGCAATGGCGCGTTCGATATTCAGGTCTTGCTCATCGGCATGCCCATGTTCCAACTGAATAATCTCCATAATGGAATAATTCACAAGTCCGATATATTCGGGATAGATGCCCTCTCCCACTCTGCTCACACCTTTTTCTTCCAAACTGCGGATGCGATTGGCCTTGATGAAAAGTTGATCGGTAACGGAAGACGGACGAAAAATGCGCCACGAAGCACCGTAATCCTTCATCTTGCCAACGAAAATTTCGCGGCATTCGGCAAGCGCCTTATCGTATTGTGCGTTGGTATCTGCCATCAGTAACGAACCGTTAACTTCGGCTCTTGGATGAGCGGCAAAAATAGCTTTTTAGAAGAGGAAGACAGACCTAACAGGTTTTTGAAACCTGTTAGGTCTCGAACGTTGAACTGCAGAGGAAGATTAGTCGTTCTCGAACGCCCGTTGGTAATGGGAATACTGAACCTCACGCCCGACAGCTTTTTTGATGGTGGCAAGTTCAATTCTGTTGATGCTGCTTTGAAACAGGCTGAACTAATGCTGCGCGAAGGAGCCGACATTCTCGACCTTGGCGCTTACAGCAGTCGGCCAGGTGCTGAAGATATTTCAAAAGAAGAAGAATTGAAGCGGTTGATTCCTTCATTGGAAGCAATTGTGAAGAGGTTTCCAGATGCGTTGATTTCTGTCGATACCTTCCGATCTGGAGTTGCAGAAAAAGCTTTGGAAGCTGGTGCACATATCATCAACGATATTTCTGGAGGAAATCTCGATAAGGAATTGCCTTCTGTTGCCGCCAAGCACCATGCACCTTACATCTGTATGCACATGAAAGGTACGCCACAAACCATGCAGAAGGGCCTTGCCGTAGAGACGCGATTTATCGCGTCTGAAAAACATTCTGATGCACATTCTGAGACGCGATTAATCGCGTCTCTACTGGGATTCTTCGCACATCGCGTTCCTGAATTGATGCAGAAAGGCGTGAAAGATGTAATCATTGACCCTGGTTTTGGTTTCGGAAAAACATTGGAACAGAACTACGAACTGGTTGACCGCCTTCCAGACCTTGCCATTTTCAAAAAGCCAATTCTCGTAGGTGTTTCGCGAAAAAGTATGATTCGATTGAAGTATGGAGAATCTGCCGAACAAACACTCCAAGGAACCATTGAAGTGAACCGAGAATTGATCAGAAACGGAGCCGATATTCTGAGAGTTCATGATGTGAAAGAGGCTGTTGAATTAGTGACATGAAAAACTACCAATCCACCAACCGCGATGCTTGGAACAAGCGCGTTGCAGCACATTTAGCTTCCGATTTCTATGATGTAGAAGCTTGGAAAGCTGGTTCAACCAGTTTGAACAACATTGAACTGGAGTTGCTTGGAGATGTGAAAGGAAAATCGATTCTGCATTTGCAATGCCACTTCGGACAAGATTCGCTTTCGTTGGCACGAATGGATGCCAAAGTGGTTGGCGTTGACCTATCAGACGAAGCCATCAATGCCGCACGCCTCCTAAACGAAGAGCTTGGTTTGAATGCTGAATTCGTGGTGAGCGATGTGCTAGAACTCATTGGTAAACTTGACCGAAAATTCGACATCGTTTTCACCTCTTACGGAACCATTGGATGGTTGCCCGATTTAAATAAATGGGCTGAAACTATTGCCCATTACCTCAAATCGAGTGGTAGACTGGTTTTCGCAGAATTCCATCCTGTTGTTTGGATGTTTGATGATGATTTTGAAAAAGTGAGCTACTGCTACTTTAATGATGAGGCGATTGTAGAAACCTCCACAGGAACTTACGCTGACACCGAAGCTCCAATTGAAAAGACGGAAATTTCTTGGAATCACGGGTTGGGTGAAGTGTTCCAAGCGTTGAAGAAGAATGGTCTGCGAATTGAAGATTTTAAGGAATACGATTACTCGCCATACAACTGCTTTCCAGGAATGAAAAAGCTCGATAAACGAAAATTCATTATTGAGAAACATGGGAATAAATTACCGATGGTTTATTCTTTAACAGCAATCAAGTCATGCTGAACTTATTCCAGCATCTAACTTAGACCCTGAAATAAATTCAAGGTGACACTCGCTATCATGAAAACCATTTTATCGCAGATTGGGTTCTGCATTATTATTTGCAATCAGGTTCTTGGTCAAACCGTTCCTGGCCACGCGCACAATGATTATTTAAACAAACCTGCGCTTTTTGAAGCATTAGAAAGCGGCCTCGTTTCCGTGGAAGCAGATGTGCATTTCATGAAAGGTGATTTGTATGTGGCGCATGTTCATCCACTTTGGAGAAACAAGAAGCGCTCTCTAGAAAACCTTTATCTCAAACCCCTTTTCGAACGTATCGAAAAGAATAACGGAAAGGTTTATCCTAATTATGATGGCCCATTTTACCTGATGATTGACTTTAAAGGAGGTGGCGTTGAGCTATTCAATAAACTGACAGAAATTTTGGAGAAATACCGTCCAATGCTAACTGTAATTGAGAATGGGGAAGTGAAGAAAGGAGCTGTTACAGTTTTCCTATCTGGAGGAAGACCGACTGATGCCGTTCTGAATGCCGAACCTAAACTGGCGCTTCTGGATGGACGACCAAATGATATTGGCAAAGATTTTTCGGCTGATGTGATGCCCGTAATCAGCGATTCGTACCACAGTCAACTCAAATGGAATGGACATGGTAAAATGTCCGAATCTGAGAAGCAGAAATTAAAAGAATTGGCTTCAAAAGTTCATGCCGAAGGCAAGAAACTGCGACTTTGGGCTTCGCCAGATAATGTCAATGCGTGGAAAACGTTCAATGAGTTAGGCATCGACCTCATCAACACCGACAAGCCAAAGAAATTTGAGGAGTTTATGAACCGAGCTTCACAATAACAGGAATACGTCCTTTTGACAGCAGTCAAGCTGCATTACGCTAACTTTGACACTTCGTATTTCGGAAGAAATAAACTGATGTTGATTAATCTGGTATTAAGTTTTCTCACGTTTCGCTGGCTCGATGCCTTGGACATTCTTATTGTGGCCTTGTTACTTTATCAGCTATACAACCTTGTTAAAGGCACTGCAGCAGTCAACATCTTTCTAGGAATCCTATCGCTTTATCTGCTTTGGATGCTGGTGCGAGTACTCAATATGCAATTGCTAGATTCCATTCTGGGTCAGTTTATCGGAGTGGGCGTGCTCGCTCTCATAGTTGTTTTTCAACAGGAGGTGAGACGTTTTCTGCTTCTTATAGGCACCACAGGCATCATTAACGGAAGGCAATCACCGTTCAGGTGGTTCAACTTCGGAAAAAGTCTCCGAAATCAAGAAACACTGAATATCGCTTCCATCGTTTCGGCCTGTTTAAACATGGCACAGAGCAGCACAGGGGCAATCATGGTGCTTAGCCGTGAAAACAGCTTGCAGTTTTATGTCAATACAGGTGAGGATATTGATGCGGCAGTATCTACCAAAATTCTAGAATCCATTTTTTACAAGAACAGTCCGTTGCACGATGGCGCGGTAATCATCACTAACAACAGAATAAAAGCCGCACGTTGCGTATTGCCCGTTACGGACGATGACAATTTTCCTGCACATCTTGGAATGCGACACCGTGCTGCGGTGGGCCTTTCCGAAAGTTCGGATGCGGTAGTAATTGTGGTGTCCGAACAGTCGGGTGGTATTTCCATTACGCATGATGGCGAGTTGGAATACGACATTTCTCCCAAGCGTCTTAGGGATGTGTTGGAGAAGGCGTTTGGGGGTTAAGCGAATCGTATCGCCTTCAGAGGCTGTATCCTTGAAACCACCATCGAAGGCAGCAAAAGCATCAGAAAGCAGAAGAAGAGTGTTCCGGCATTGAGAAGGAGAATGTGAATCAGTTCGAGATTGATTGGAACCACTTTCACGTAGTAGCTTTCTTCAGGTAAAGTGATGATGCCAAAATGTTGCTGAATCAAGCAAAGTGAAATTCCAACAAAGTTTCCCCAAAACAAACCGACACTTGTTAGGTACAATGCCTGATAAATGAAGATTCTTTGAATCTTGCCATCATTCATACCCAACGATTTGAGTGTTCCAATCATGTAAACACGTTCAATAATCATGATAAGCAAAGCAGAAATCATATTAAAACCAGCCACCACCAACATCAAAATGATGATAACGCGGACGTTCATGTCTTGAAGATCTAGCCAATCGAACATCTGGGGCTGCAATTCCTTCACTGTAGCTGAAAAAAGCTCGGTTCCGATGGAATAATAAACGATGTCAGATAGTTCATCTAACCGGCCAAAATCATCAAGAAAAACCTCAAAACCAGCCACCTGATCATCGTCCCAGCCGTTAAGTCGCTGAATATGCGTGATGTCAGTAATCACATACCGCTCGTCATATTCGGCCAAGCCCGTTTTGTAAATGCCAGTCACGTCAAATATCCGCGCACGCTGCTTCTCATCCTGAATGAAAAACACCTCCATCCTATCACCAACACCAAGTTTCAGTTTCTTAGAAATGATCTCAGAAATGAGAATGTTTTTGCTGCGCGATGAATCGGTTGTGGTGAAGATTTCGCCAGCAATGAGATGCTTCTTAAAAAAACTCCAATCAAAATCGCCTCCCACGCCTTTGACTACAACTCCTTCAATTTCTTCATCCGTTTTGATGATTCCAGCCTTGGTAGCAAACACCTGAATGTGGCGGATTCCGTCAATTTCAGTCAAGCTCGGATAGAAAGTCTGTTCCTTAGAAACGGGCTGCGGCTCAATGGCATTAAGATTGGAGTACTCCGTAATAACGATATCCGAACCAAAATTGACAATCTTATCCGTTATCTCCTTCTGAAAACCAGTAACAATGGCCATTGAAATAATCATCACCGCCAAGCCCAAGGCGATGCCCGCAATCGCAATCCGCACAATCGGACGTGTACCCGAAATAGTATTACTTTCGGCCTGCCCACCAGCACGGATGAGGCGTTTTGCAATAAAAAAGGAAGTGTTCAATTGCTTGCCTTGAAAGGAATTTCTGTGAGAAGGATAATGGCTAAAACTATCAAATATTTACTTGTACTCTGGTGGTGCTCTGCTTGCAGCCAACCACTACCAACGCCTGTGGCTGCAACCGTGGAAACTATTCTTCCAGAAGTCAGCAAACCAATCCAATTGGGTGCCGAAAGAACGGAAGTTTATCTGCCGTTGTTGGAGGGGAAATCGGTCGGCATCATCGCCAACCAAACCTCCGCTATTAATGGTATTCATCTGGTAGATACGCTCGTTTCACTTGGCATAAATGTGCAGCGGGTTTTTGCACCCGAACACGGTTTTCGTGGCAATGCCAGCGCTGGGGAAAAAGTCAAGGACAGCAAGGATGCGAAAACGGGCTTGCCCATTGTTTCTCTTTATGGGAACAATTATAAACCATCAACCGAAAACCTGAAAAGTTTGGATTTCGTGATTTTCGATATACAAGATGTGGGAGCACGATTTTACACTTACATCAGCACAATGAGCTACGCGATGGAAGCTTGTGCCGAACTGGGCATTTCATTTATTGTGCTCGACCGCCCGAATCCGAATGGTAATTACGTTGATGGCCCCGTTCTAAAAAAGGAATTCTCATCATTTGTTGGCTTACATCAAGTACCAATCGTACACGGAATGACCGTTGGCGAATATGCCAGAATGGTAAATGGTGAAGGTTGGCTGAAGGATGGAATCAAATGCGATTTAACTGTGATTGAAATGGAGAATTACAATCGGTCGGATGTTTATGAATTACCAATTGCCCCATCACCAAACCTGCCAAATCAGAAAGCAATTTACCTCTACCCTAGCCTTTGCTTTTTTGAAGGAACTGAAGTAAGCGAAGGCCGCGGAACGGATAAGCCTTTTCA
>JBDNJH010000030.1:0-5089 GCA_041687875.1 Flavobacteriales bacterium
AAAGGACTTTTCAAATAGTTGAATGCTTTTCAATTCGATTGAATTCTTTCTGTTTTTCCCCGTAGTACTGCTATCCTACTACGCGCTTCCGCATAGATTTAGGTGGGCGTTTCTTCTTGTGGCCAGCTATTACTTTTATATGTGCTGGAAGCCCGAATATGCCATTCTCATAATGGCCAGCACGATTATCGACTATTTTACTGGACTAGGCATTGGTACATTGAAAAGCCAAAAGGCCAAGATTTCCCTTTTGCTGCTGAGTCTTAGCACAAATTTGGGGCTGCTTTTCACTTTCAAATACTTCAACTTTTTTATTGACTCTATCAATGGCGTAGCCCACCTGTTTTCCAATGGCTGGCATCTGGAAAACGCGAATCTGATTCTCCCAGTTGGCATATCCTTCTATACATTTCAAACCCTCAGTTATACCATTGATATTTACAAAGGAGAACAGCAGCCCGAACGCCACTTTGGTAAGTTCGCACTGTTTGTATCCTTCTTTCCGCAATTGGTTGCAGGTCCTATTGAGCGGTCGGTTAATCTGCTGCCTCAGTTTAGAAAAAACATCACATTTAACTATTCTCAGGTCGTTTCTGGCATGCGGCTCATGCTTTGGGGGCTTTTTAAGAAAATGGTAATTGCAGACCGATTATCTCTTATTGTGGATGAGGTATACGGGAACCATGAGGGTTTTATGGGGTTTCAACTAATTATTGGAACCGTATTTTTTGCATTTCAGATTTACTGCGATTTTTCGGGCTATTCTGATATTGCCATAGGCGTGGCCAGAACGTTGGGCTTTGACCTAATGACCAATTTCAGGATTCCGTATTTCTCCAAGAGCATAAGGGAATTCTGGAGTCGTTGGCACATTTCGTTAAGTACATGGTTTAGAGACTACGTATACATTCCGCTTGGCGGAAACCGAACGTCCGAATCTAGATGGTTTTTTAATCTCTTCATCACATTCCTGATTAGTGGTCTTTGGCATGGTGCCAATTGGACCTTCGTCATTTGGGGTGCTCTGCACGGTTTTTACCTCATTGCAGCCATTGTCAGAGACAAACTGGCAGCGCGATCCGGCCTGACCTTTCTCAAGTTCAATTCCAATAATGCCGTTGGGCGAATGGCCAACGTGGCATTCACCTTTGCCCTGGTCTGTCTGGGTTGGGTTTTCTTTAGGGCCGATTCTGTAACGGATGCTTTTCAGATAATTGGCAACATGACCCATCTAAGCAAAGGCCAACTTGGTGCTTTTATGTTTGGAGAATCCTTGAAAGACGAACTTCTACTTACTGCCATATTTCTTCCTGTTTTGGTTGGTGTTGAATTTATGACCAGAAAAGGCACGGTAGAAGGCATTGTGGCCGACCTGCCACCGATTGTTCGATGGATTCTTTACCTCCTGTTTGGGGTATTCATCACGCTATTTTCGGTGTTCGGAAGTCAGGAATTCATTTACTTTCAGTTTTGATGGTGCAACTGGCTGTCAAACTATTGGGGCTTTGCCTGTCGGTTATTCTGATAACCAACTGGTCTGTCTCTCAGGTTGACGTATTGCCGCGTAAGAATTTCGATCCATGCAGGATGAATTACATGAGCAACAACTTGGGTTACTACAATGTGGTATTTGTTGGGTCGAGCCGCTTTGGCCGACAAATTGACACAAAACTGTTCGATTCTCTCCATGCCGATCTAGGTTTCCATTCCTATAATTATTCGTTTGATGCGGCTTTCTCCCCCACTTCCATCAATCTTGCAAATGACTTATTGGAATACAACGGAGATAAACCTCATTTGCTAATACTTGAACTAGCACCCATTGAGTTCATGGGAGAATTAGACCCAAGTCATGTTGCCCGGTCTATTGCCTGGTATAGTTGGGATGATTTTGCTTTTCTCCTAAATTCTAGAAGCGGAAAATCTGTGAGTACCATTGAGTTTGTCAGAATTTCGTTCAATAGATTTTATCTATTCACGTACCGGATATTTTCGATTGGTGAATTTTGGAAACGGATAATTCTCAGCAGAAACAACTGTGAATCAAAACAAAACAGCTTTGAGCCAATGACAGAATTGGGAAAAACACCCAAACTTTTGCAGGAATTGGATGAAATTCGGGAGGCAAACACGACCAAAAACCTGACCTCCTATCAACTCAATCTGAGTTCTTCCTCTTATTTGGAAAGACTGAATCAGTTGGAAGAAAAATGTCTGAAAAGGAATATTCAGCTCTTGACAGTAATTGCCCCAAGAATGAAAAAGGAGACATAGCCTTTTTGGAATCATTGGCAAAACTCCTCAATCAACAAAATCTGATTCGGCTGAACAGTTCTGACGAATACCCCGAGTTATACAGTGCCGAACTGACTGCAGACCTAGGACATCTGAATGAAAAAGGCATACGGGTTTTTACTGAAAATTTGAGTTCAAACATTCGCAGCATTGTCCGACCTAAGACTACAGAACACGATGAGCGCGTTAATCTCTAAGACCGCCCTATTCCTTGTTCTGCTTTTGGTGGCATCCCAATTGCTGCTACAACCTTTTGTATATCATCCATTTTGGGGTGCTCCTCTGTTTATTTCTAAATACGACCAGTTTTTCGACTCAAATACGAATTATGATGCCGTGTTCATAGGCTCGTCTAGAACATTCAGAAATACGAATCCGTTCATCTTTGACTCCATCTCAGGACTAAAAAGTTTCAATTTTGGGATTGAGGAGGTGGGCTGTCCATTCAACTACGATTTGACAGATAGGGTTCTCGGCTCAAAAAAAGCCACGGAAATCAACTACCTGTTTCTCGAGCTTTTTTCGCCCGAAAACAATCTACCAGAGGAACTGATGTCCGATGTAAATCAAACCAATAAGGCACTGTTCTGGTACCAGCCAGCCGATTTCATTTTCAGCTTTAGAGCCTTGGCAGAAAGTCGGTCGCTTGCGGTGAGAGAAAAATACGATGAGGTCAAGGTCCATTTTTTTACCTTAATTCAGACGCTATTCAAAATCGGTCATGTTCAAAGAATTGTGGATTCAGAGCAAAAACAATTGCATGATTTGTACCTAGGCGCAAGAATGGATGGATTCTATTCCTATGATGAGGAAATCAAAACCAAGTATGGAGATTATCTCAATGAGAGGTATGAGAAGATACGGGAAGACCAGCCTTATTTCGATACCAGAAGAACATGTAGTTCAGATGAGTACCTATCCCAATTTGAGAACTATTCTGAACTAAAATTTCATCGAGCATACATTGAAGAATTGAACCGGAAATGCGAGAAGAAAGGAATACAACTTGTTTTGGTACTACAGCCAAGAATGACAGAGAAACAGTGTGAATACTTTCATCGTTTTGATGTTTCAGAAATTAAGAATATCCCCATTCTCGATTATAGCAGCAGCAATCGACACCCTGCATATTACCAAATTGACAACGTATTTGACCAAGGCCATCTCAACACGAAGGGAGCACACATTTTTACTTCTACCTTGGCTCAAGATTTCAATCAAATCGCGAACCAACAGAATAAATGAGCCAAAAACCCATTTACGTTACCCAATCTTTCCTCCCACCGTTTGATGAATATGTCGGTAGGTTGAAGGAAGTTTGGGAATCTGGCCACTTAACCAACAACGGCCCAAATGTTCTAAAACTAGAAAGTGACCTAAAAGAGCATTTAGGTGTAAAGCACCTTTTTCTGGTAAACAATGGCACCATTGCCATTCAAATTGCCATAAAGGCATTGGGGCTTTCGGGTGAGGTTATTACCACGCCATTCTCATACGTAGCCACGGTTTCTTCGCTTGTTTGGGAAGGTTGCACGCCTGTTTTTGTCGACATTAACGCAACGGATTTCTGTATGGATGCCGCTAAAATTGAAGCGGCAATTACCGATAAAACAACGGCCATTTTAGCAACGCACGTGTACGGACATCCTTGCAATGTGGCGGAAATAGAACGTATTGCCAAAAAACACAACCTGAAGGTTATTTACGATGCCGCTCATGCCTTCGGAGTGAAAGTAAACGGAACTTCTGTGCTCAACCATGGCGACATATCAACCCTGAGTTTTCATGCAACCAAGATCTTTCATACAGGAGAAGGCGGGGCCATTGTAACAGATAATGACCAGCTGGCGCATAAAATTGAATACATGCGCAACTTCGGGCACAATGGGCCAGAAGCGTTCCATGGTATTGGCATCAATGGAAAAGTATCCGAATTTCATGCAGCCTTGGGGCTTTGCGTATTGCCAAGGATGGATGAAATAATATCAGAACGCAAGCGTGTATCAGACCGATATGACCAGCATTTGTCAACGCTTTCAGGTGCATACAGATACAATGCCGCTGCGCAAGGTGGATACAACTATTCGTACTATCCATTTCTGCTTGAATCTGAAAAAATTCTCATTGAACTGCGCGAAGCGCTTGCGCAAGAGCAGATTTTTCCGAGACGCTATTTTTATCCGTCTCTACACACCCTGCCTTACTTAAATCCGTGCAGCATGCCCGTTTCAGAAAACGTATCACCACGTATGTTGTGCCTTCCGTTATTTACTCAACTTACAAACCAAGAGGTGGATAGGATTTGCGGAATCATCAAAAATTGTTTGGAAAAATAAGCATGGCCAAAATCCTTGTCATTTCCGATAATCCACAATTGGCAACTGCATTTGCTACGCTAGCAAATACTCATGTTTACAGTGACGATTATTTTGAGTTTAGATGTTCTGTAAATTCAGAAACGGCCATGTCAAAAGCCATTGATCAACCAGTTAAAGCAATCAAAATTAAACTCGAATATGTTGAGATTTGCCAGCATTTTGATGTGGTAATATCGTTGCATTGCAAGCAACTTTTCCCCATGGAAATGGTGAAAAATGTGCGATGCGTTAATGTTCATCCAGGGTTAAATCCGTTCAATAGAGGATGGTTTCCTCAGGTGTTCGGCATTCTTAATGGCTTACCCCTTGGTGCCACCATTCACGAAATTGACGAACAGCTAGACCACGGCAACATCATCGCACAAGAACAGGTTGACGTTTTTGCTTGGGACACAAGTAAATCGGCTTATAATCGC
>JBDNJH010000213.1:0-11750 GCA_041687875.1 Flavobacteriales bacterium
GCAAGGAAAAGCTATCTATTGCGAGAACGGAATTGGCCATCTGAACATGCTTATTGGCGATGAGAAGGAGTCTGATGTGGAACTTGGCGGCTACAGTTTTATTTCGGAGAATCTGAATTCAGAGATCATTGAATTTCCATCAGCTAAAGCGGATAAGGCATTTGGAGAAAATGCTGCTTTAATGCCACTTTTCGAGTGCGTGGAAAAAATGAAGAAGCACAAAACGGAAAAGATTCGGGAGTGTGTGAAGGAAAATATCTAAGCAATACTTTCGTTAATGAGACATGAATAAAGTGTTTCTATCCATCTTACTGTTCGGAACGTTTTTGATAGTTTCTTCGCATCCAATAGAATCTGATTACAAGGAACTATTCAAATCACACAAAGAATTTATAGCAGACGGATTCGACTTTCCGGTTGGCCCACCAAACGCAAAAGGTTATTACAACGCACAAGGTTTTGGGAAAAACGACCATTTAGGTGACGACTGGAACGGTACAGGCGGTGGGAATACAGACCTAGGTGACCCGATATTTTCCATTGCTAATGGATATGTGGTTTCAACCGAGCATCACGGTCCTGGATGGGGAAACGTGATCCGAGTGATTCATTATACGGAAGGGAAGGATCAATTCGTTGAATCGCTTTATGCTCATTGTGCAAAAATGAACGTCAAAAGAGGCGATTGGATCAAACGTGGTCAGCAGATTGGAACTATCGGCAATGCAGATGGAACGTATTGGGCTCACCTTCACCTAGAAATAAGAACGATCGTAGATATGGATCTTGGCGGAGGATATTCCAAGGAAACAACGGGATTAATTGACCCGACAACATTCATCAAAGGCAATCGTCCGAAGCAGAAGGACTAATCCCTCAACTTTACCATTTTCTGATAGAACTTACCAGAATCAGATTCGATTTGAAGCGTGTAAAGTCCTTGAGTTAGCCCTTGCAGGCCAGAGAAACTGTAATTCAGTCCGCTGAAATCCTCGGTAGTTCGCTCCAACCTTCTTACTTCCTGTCCAAGACTATTCACCAACCGGATTACCACATCTTGTCTTCCTGATGAATAAAAAGTTCCGTTAATCTGGTCTGAGAACGGATTTGGATAGACTGGAAACAACTCGCTTTTATCCAAGTTGGTTGGGCTGATACCTGATAAAATAAGATTTGCTTTCGCGAAATTCGGGATGCCGTAACCATACAAGTGGTCTGGAGTTTTGAATTTGTGTGCACTTGCCTCAATGGCATGGAACACATCCATGTTTGTAGCGGAATCTAAGTTTGCTTGCCACAGACAGGCTGCCATTCCTGCCATAATTGGCCCTGAGAAGGAGGTTCCGTTCCCGACCCCAAATGTTCCTCCGCTACCTAGTATTGCTGCCGCTTGGCCTTGCGCACACACATTTGGTTTAATATCACCATCAGATGAAGGTCCAATTGAACTAAAATTGGCTATGTATCCTTCTGAAGTAACTGCTCCAATTGCCAAAACACTATCGCCATCAGCAGGCGCGCCAATGTATTGCCAAGCGTTGTTCCCCGAATTGCCTGCACTGTTTACAACTAGAATTCCTTTGGATGCTGCAATATCTGCCCCAATAGAACCCCGAACGGTATCTCCATTCATATCAGCATAGGAGAAATCGTACTGCGAATTGTCGAAGGTTGTATAGCCAAGCGATGAGTTGATGACGTCCGCTCCTGCGCTATCCGAAAACTCGGCCGCGGCTACCCAATAATCCAATTCAATCGGTAATTCTGTTGCGCCATCCTCCGTTCTGAGCAACAGATAACTTGCCTTGGGCGCTGTACCAATAAATTCACCCGGTACGTTGGCGGCCATGGTTGAAAGCACCGACATGCCATGTGAATTATCTCCGTAAATGGAATTATCGCGCGACACGAAATCCCATCCGCCAATAATTCGTCCGTCATTCCTGAGGCTGTCGAAGGCTGGAAATACATCCACATTCGGAAATCCAGCGTCTAGAATCGCAATCAACATTCCTTCGCCTCTAAAACCGAGATTGTGAAGCGAAACTCCACCCAGCATATCAATCTGATTGAAGGCGATTCCGTAGTCATTCTCCACAAAATCGTTCATAACAGCAGCTTTTTCAGCTCCTACAAACTCCAACTTATCATAGGTTTCTTGGTTCTTCTCTTTCTTGCCAACTGGCTCGGTATTAAGCACGAATGAAAGGTTATGAATCGCCACAAGCGTGGCAGAATCTGGCACATGAACCGACACTGAATTGAACCATTTGGAATGCGTGAGATAGGTTGCGCCTGTATTCAGAACGGCCTGAATGTAGCTTGGATTAACTGGCAAGTCATTCTCTGAAAGCTGAATGTTTTGTCGCTCCCTTCTGTCCAAGGCTCGTTGCGAAAGGAATTCAAGTGGTTGAGTTAATTCGTAAGGTGTATTATCCTTATCTGTAAACTGAAGCCAGTGCTGCTTCGGGGTGGATTGCCCAAAAGACAAGATGGGCAACATGAAGATGGGTATGAATACAGACCATTTCATTCCCCAAAATCGGTAATTACCATTTCGAACTTAAATCCAAGCGAGTCAGCACCCCCAATACCTTGTTTATTGTAAATTCTTAACTCCTTATGTATTAAACCAACATCCTTCGCGTAAACCTCCTGTGCAAAAATGTCCAAACCAACCGGTACAGGTCTATCCATCTGAACCACAGTTATGGTTGAATCGAATGTAAAACCGTTGATTGTGTAAGGCTCATAAACATTCTTATACTCGTATTCCCACACCGCTGGAACTGAGGGTTGGAGGTAAAGTTCCTGCAAGGTCTGAAGCGTATTCTTACTATTTCCATCCCAATTTTTACCTGCCTTCAACGGGAAATTGTGCTTAATAAACACCACATTTTCTTCGTTTTGTTCGGCAATCTTTGCCGTTAACACACGGTACCAAACGTCCTTTATTTTCCAATCGGCCAAAGGCGATTGTCTTGAATATCGTTCAACTCGAGTTGCTGGTCTTCCTTCCTCATCCGTAAACGGTGATTCGTTTAAATCACGCAGGAAGTAATGCGCTTCGGCAAAGCCCAACTGGCCTGCGGCATCATCCTGCCAAACTGAATCTACTTTGTATTCGATGAACCGACCAATCTTCGTTGGAAAGTACTCGTATCCAATCAATGGTAAATCTCCGTCCTCGCGATAGCAACCGCTGAACAGCGAACAGATAATACAGAAAACAAAGATTTTGCTTTTCAAATTGTGAGTTTGTGGGTTCCAGTTTCTTATTTCCAATTTGGAGTTTCGTGCTTTGTCATTAATAAATCCTCCGTCTCGTTCCTCGACACCTCCTTTTCAAAGGAGGAGCCGATATCTGCCATTATTCTAAGAAACAACAAGAATTACTTAGTTAAAATTAAGAAACAATCAGGTTTTCTATGTGGAAATTCCTTTTCGTTTTTCAGATTTCATCTTTCAAATTTAAACTTAGTGGTCTTTCTTGATGAATCCACCACCAAGCACATCATCGCCCTCATAAAAGACGGCTGACTGACCTGGCGCAATGGCACTGACCTCTTCGTAAAAATGAACGTGCATTTCAGTTCCGAGTTGCTCCAAACGTGCCATACTACCAGCATGTTTATAACGCACTTTAACCAATGCTTCCATTGATTCTGGTAAGCTTGCATATTTCTGGAGATTCATGCCTCGCACACTCATCTCTGTTTTCAGTAAATCTGCCTCAACACCCAACGTAACCGTGTTCGTATCTGGATGAATACCAGTGACATACATTGGTTCTCCTAAAGCGATTTCCAAGCCTCTACGTTGTCCAATCGTGTAAAATGGGTAGCCCTTGTGCTTGCCTAGTATTTTTCCTTCCTTATCCACAAAAAGGCCGCCATCAACTTCTTCTTCCAAGCCTTTTACTCTGCGTTTCAGGAATCCGCGATAGTCGTTATCTGGGATAAAACATATCTCGTAGCTCTCGCTCTTTTTGGCAATGGCTTCGTAGCCACTATCTAGTGCAACCTGACGAATATCTTTCTTGTGCATTTTTCCCAATGGGAAGATGGTTCGCGCAAGATTTTTCTGACTCAAGCCCCAAAGCACATACGACTGATCCTTAGATTGATCGACTCCTTTCGATATGATGTATCGACCATTTTCTTCACGAACCTGTGCATAATGTCCTGTGGCAATGAACTCACAACCAAGCTGATCGGCACGTTTTAAAAGCGCATCCCATTTAATGTGCGTGTTGCACAGCACACAAGGATTCGGTGTTCTTCCAGCTACATATTCATCCACAAAATTGTCGATGATGTAATCTCCAAACTCTTCCCTAATATCAATGATAATGTGCGGAAAGCCGAAATCAACAGCCATCTGACGCGCATCGTTGATATCATCCAAACTACAGCAACCCGTAGTTTTTGTATTGCCGCCAGCAGAGGCGTAATCCCATGTTTTCATGGTTACACCAACCACCTCAAAACCTTCCTTATGCAGCATCATGGCCACGACAGAACTGTCGAGACCACCGCTCATTGCCACTAAAACCTTGCCTTTACTCATTGCCTTTTGCCTCCCAATCTATTGTACTAATCAGTTTTCCGTTTTCCCAAACTTCCACACGCTTCGTGCTTCCGTCCTCGTTGTAATACGTCACTTTTCCGTTCAACTGGTCTTCGTGATACCAGCCTTTCATTTTAACCTGTGTGCCTACCAATTGTTGTGTGATCTCGTCTGGACCATCCATTTTGCCAGGCGTTTCTTCGTACGTCCATTCTCCAGCATTGTAAAATTCCTGAAACTCCCCTTCCTTCTGGCCTTTTTTGTAGTTGTAAACGCTTTTCGGAATCTCATCATCGTAATACTCCTTGAACTCCCCGTTCTCATATTTGGTGGTTTTCAGCACGCCATTGTTGTAAACCTGTTGTGTATAAACCGAACCATTCTCGTTGAAGTTTAGCCACGTTCCTGTTCTAATACCCAACGCATACGTTCCTTGCACTTTTCGTTTGCCATCCTCTCTATACATGACGAATTTACCATCAAGGTTTCCTTTTACGTACGTGGCCTCCACCCATGGTTTCCAATTGTCATAGAATTTCTTCCAAATTCCTTCTTTCACACCATGACTGAAGTTGGTCTCTTCCCCTAGTTGCTTGTTGTCGTAGTAGGTTTTCTGCGAACCATGAAGTGTATCAAGAATGTACGTCTCTTCTAACACCAGCAGTTCGTTCTCATTGAAATACTGCCAAAGACTGTCCTTTTTCTGTTCATGAAAAATGCCCTTGGCCTTTATCTTACCGTTCGGATGATACACGTGATTTGCCACCTTTCCATTACCAATGTGATTGTTGGTGGCCTGCAATTTGCCAGTATCGTAGTAGTACTGAAACAGACCATAAGGCTTGTCGTCCCTGAACTGACCTTCATAACGGACATTTTCGTTGCTGTAAAGCTTCTTCCACTTTCCTTGCTTTAATCCTTTGGCATCCGTCTGGTTCACATCTTGTGCAAATGACAGCGCTGAGGAGGCAAACACAAAGAGGGCAGAAAGGGAAATTGTTCGAAGTTGTGTATTCATTGATTGTGCAAAGGTAATGTTGCTGATACGAATTACGAATCTCGCAATCCGGTACGAATATGACGAATAATGCAATGAATTAGCCCTGTCGCAATTCGTCATATTCGTATCAAATTCGTAATTCGTATCAGCCAAAATATTTCGGGTTCAATCTGAACGGGTTTTAGCCACAATCATTTCACGCTTTCCGGGCGGACCTGACACTTTGGTCACTTCAAAACCTGCGCCAAGCATGTTTCTACGTACATATCCTTTGCAACAATAAGTGGTGAGAATTCCTTTTGGGTTCATCCAATTATCTAGTTTTTCAAATACATCCTGGGTCCAAAGCTCGGGCTGGGTTTCTGGTTCAAATGCATCGTAATACACAAGGTCAAACTTCGCAGAAGGATCAAAGTCCAATAGTGATATGTGATGCTTGGTGATGGAAAAGTTGGTATTAATTGAAACTTCTTTGTTCCAATCCTCACGATGTAACGATTCAAACAAGGCTCGATTCTCAGCTAGCTCATCAGGTAATTGATATTCCATCCAAACAGATTCTGGTAAAGGAAAAAGCTCTAGTGCATGGTAGTTTATTTGGATGTTCCGTTCTGCGGCAATGATGGCCGTGAGTAATGTGTTGAGCCCTGTTCCAAAACCCATTTCTAGAATAGTGATTTCTGTCATACCACTTTCGAGTACCTTTTCTAAACCTTTGGCGATGAAAACGTGTTGTGACTCCGTTAGCGCACCATTCCTTGAATGGTAGGTTGAACCCAATGCTTCATTCAAGATGGTTTGAGAACCATCTTTAGTAGAAACAATTTGTAAGGAGTGGTTAACTGAAGACGACATACTCATTAAACGATTCATTCTAAGGATAACAGATATGATTGCGAAGGAACAATTTGAAAGTGGATACACCTACTCTGAATACAGAAATTTGGTGGATTCTGAATTTGAGAACGGAAGAACAACTGGATCAAACCAAGGAGAAGACTATCTCCAATACACGAAGATGAATATCCATAGAATGAATCGGTTGGAAAAAACAATTGATCTAGATGATGAATTGATTGGAAAGTTGAATGCCCTGCCATGCAATGTAAACTGGCTACTGATAACGGAAGCTTGGTGTGGAGATGCTGCTCAGAATGTTCCTATTCTGAATAAAATGGCAGAAGTTTCGCCAAAGATAAATCTCCGATTACTTCTTAGAGATGAAAACCTCGACATCATGGATCAATATCTGACCAATGGCGGTCGGGCCATTCCCAAGCTCATTATTCTTGATGGAGACATGAACGAAATTGCGACTTGGGGCCCACGCCCAACAGAAGTTCAGGAAATGGTGATGGAGAATAAGAGAACAGATAACCTACCTTATTCCGAATTCGGAAAAGTGGTACAGAAATGGTATGCAACAGATAAGGGAAAGTCTTTGCAACACGAAATGATGTCCATTATTACCAGGATGAATTGTATTTTAGACGAATAACTGAACATTCCTTAGCCGAATGCGTACATTTAGTGATAAATTAGAACTATACATTAGCTGCCCATGAAACAAACTATACTATTATTGCTTCTTGCATTTTTTTCTGTTGATGGAATGGCTTTTGCCAATAATGGTGATGGCAATGTGATTGGTAACGACCCTAAAGCACTTCCTAACTGGGATGTCAAGATTTTTCCGAATCCGAACAACGGTGTTTTTAGTCTGATGATTACTGGAAGTTCGGCTGCGTTTGATATAGTTGTCTTCAATATTCTTGGAGAGAAAGTCTTTGAAATGCGAGTACTTGGCGATCATGGTGCCAAAATCGATCTCTCAAGACTTGAAAAAGGTCTTTATCTCGTTCAGATTGTTGATAGAAACCGAAGCGAGGTTCTTACCCGAAGAATGAATATTGAGTAGTTGACTTCTGTGTGAGTTGTAAATTACACAAAGAGCAATTCGTAAATCGTAATTCGTAATTCGTCAATTTATCGGAATCCTCTCTCTTTTTTGATGCGCTCGTAAGCCTGCGTCAATTTTTGAAATTTCTCCTTTGCAGCATCTTGATGTTCTGGCCCTAAGTGGCTTACCTTATCTGGATGATATTTCACAGCCATCCTTCTATAAGCTTTCTTCACTTCGTCATCCGTAGCTGATTTCGGAATCTCAAGAATCTGATACACACTGTCGTCATTCTGAACCAAAAACATGGCCTTGATGCTCATGAAATCGGCCTTGCTGATTCCCATATAAGAAGCAATCCGCGTGAGCATATCAATCTCATTGCCATGAATTTCGTTGTCGGCATTGGCCAACTGAAACAGGTATTGCAGCAACTGAAGCCTAGAGGAGAGATCCATGAAGGTTCGGATCTGCACGCTTACCTTCTGAATCTCTATCGGCTGTTTCAGAATCTCGCGAAGCAGCAACAACTGTTGTTGGGCTTTGGCTTCACCAAATTGTGCCGTAAGAAAATGCTTCACAAAATCCAGTTCCGACTTTTTGATGGAGTTGTCTGCCTTCATAACGGCAGCGGTGAGGATGAGCAGCGAAGCCTCAAAGTCTCCAGCCGTGGTGCGAGGTTGTGTTCTACCTGTACCAACCTGAGGGTCGGTCCAAGTCATTACATCTCCACTGGCATTGTCATACAACGAACCGAGTGCAAACCCGAGCAAAGCTCCTATTGGACCACCGAATGCCCAACCAACTGTTCCTCCTAACCACTTCGCGTATTTAGCCATTGACCGCGAATATAAAACTTGTTGGTTTCGTCAATGATAACTGTGTATGTTTTCATTGACAATCAAGATTTTTTTATCAGCCAAAAGTTGGGCAGGAATCTCAACCCTCCCATCATTAAGAACCACGGGAATCATTTCTGCAGCCAGCACCTCATCTATTTCTGAATGAGTTGGCATCATTTCGTACGAAGGGAAATCGGTATAAAACATGGCCTCTACGTAATGTCTTCCACTTACGTTGAACAATACCGAGTTGGGAGGTAACGAATCCTTCAAACCAAGAAAGATTAATCTGTTTCTAGAAAGTCCTTCGTGGTATTCATTAGCACCATAATAGGTTGTATGAACTTTCAACAACTCACTCATTCTCAGATTTGAATACATCAGCACAATCAATATGAATGGAAGAACCCATCTTGAGAACTTGGATGGAAGTACCGTTGTAAATCTCTGAAGAATCCACTGAACCAAAAATGCCAGGCAAACAACTATCGGCATGGCCACCACATACGGATACGACTGCATTTTTGTGCTTGCTAAACTATAGAACACGTACACCAAGATGGGCATTGCAACAAACGCCAAGGCTATCTTTCTACTCTTTGCTGCAAGAACTAAACCCAACATGGCTGGGATGATGAGGTAAGGAACAATAGAGCCGAACAAGACAGGAATCATATCCCAATGGAAGAAGAACTCTCCTCCGTGGCCTTCAATTGCTTCAGTAAAATGGAGCGTATTGTATTCCAACTCAAAGGCAGCTTCGGCCGGGTACCATTTAAATGATAAGAACTGCCACGGAAGTACGATGAGTGCAGTAACTGTTGCAGCCATTCCGATATGTAGGACTCTTTTCCACTTAGAATCTGCCAGCAACTGAGACGAAAACGCGGCATAGACCAACAGCCCCACCAACCATTTGCAAAGAATGGCGGCACCAGAGAACAGTCCAATCAGAACCGCCCAGCGCCATTTGCATGCACTGGCGGCATGTTCATACTCTGCCCACGCCCAGATGCTTGCCGAAACGTAGAACAGGAACGCCACATCATTGTGTTCCATTCCTTGAACGCCAGAAACGAGTTGAACCGTGTAAAACGAACTCAGCATTAAGATGGCCGAAATGTATCCTGTGGCTTCATTGACTAACAGTTTTCCAACCCGATACGAGATTGGAATAAGCAGCGCTGACATGAGGACACTTGGAAATCTCAAGCCAAACTCATTGAAGCCCCAAATCTTGTACGAAACGGCAATTTGCCACAGGAAAAGCGGTTGCTTGTGAAGCCACACCACGGCCCTATCCCACCTGTCATAAGCCATAGACACAATGGGTTGGTTGTAAAGCGTTGGTAGAAGTGGATGATCAGCCATGTTTTTGGCCACAAGGGCATGAAACCGCTCGTCCCAAATGTGAAGAAACGGATCAAGAATGGCCACAAATGAATATAATAACAATGCAGAAACAGTAAGATAGAACACGGCCAAGTTCATCCGCTTGTGGTAAAAATTCCAAAAGCTTGTTATGAGGAAGAATGCAGAAGCTAATTGTAGTAACAATTGCTTTGTTGAAAAAACATCCAACATTACCTACCTACAAAGACGTTTGATAACCGCTTCATGTTCTTTGTAACTCGTTAGCAAATCGGTAGTTGTAGCCATTTCAAAATCACGAAAATCAAAACCAGGCGCAACAGTACAACCAACCAAACACCAGTTGCCGCCTTCGGTTACTTCTGATGCAAACCAACTTTTACCTTTCACCACCAGTTGTGGTTCCTCTACTCCTTCTAGGTTCAACCCAAGTTGATGCTTCAAGTATCTGCCGTTGGGCTGAATTTCATGGATAGTTAAACCATCACCATCATAGAAATGCCACATCTCATCACTCAAAATCCGATGAAAAGCTGAGAAATTATCCTTGGTCAACAGAAAATAAATACCGGTGGAATAATTCCTATCTCCATCAAATCCTCGTAACTCAGACTCTGAAATAGTACCAGCCGAACGATAGGTTTCCTTGTACCATCCACCTTCGGGATGTTTGAGCATTTGAAGCTGATTGATGTAAAATTTCGCTTTTTCTGGTATCATTAAATTAAGAATATAGCTTTTTTGACTCTTCCATTTTTTTCGGAAGTTGAAGAGAAATGGTATGCCAAAACATGATAAAATCGGAAGCCAAACTATAGAACGGATTGGCGAACGCGGCTGGCTTATTCTTCTCGAAGAAAAAGTGGCCTACCCAAGCAAAGCCGTATCCGGCAATGGGCATAAGCACAAAGAATTTCCAGTTGTAGGTTACTATTCCGGTAATGCACAGCGCAATTACCAACGAAGTTCCAGTAAAATGAAGCCCTCTACAAATGGGATTTGCGTGTTCGGTAAGGTAGAACGGATAGAATTCTTTGAGCGATGTGAAGCGTTTTGTGGTAGCCATTAGTTAAGCTCGATTGGTTGATTTCTTTTTACCTCCCAAAGATTCCATGATGGATGTGAGGATTGAGAGCACAAGACTAAACAGTAAGGCCCACCAAAAGCCGTCAACAAAGAATTCATCAACCAAATAACTTCCTAAAAGAATGATGGCCGCATTGATAACCAACAGAAACAAACCAAGCGAGAAAATGGTAATGGGAATGGTGAGGAGAACGAGCAACGGTTTAAGAAAGCCGTTAAGTAATGCCAAAACAATTGCTACCCACAGTGCGGCTACGTAATCTGTTATGTCTGCTCCTGGAAGCAGCCAAGCCGTGAGATAAACGGCCAATGAGGAGATGATAATCTTTACTAAAACGTTCATTTTAAATAGGTTATATGGTAAATACAATTGGCGTGGTCGTCCGACACAAGCAGACTTCCATCTTCCATTTCTAGCACATCAACGGGACGGCCTAATCTTTCGGCTCCACTGAGCCAGCCTTCGGCAAATACTTCATAAGTAACAGCCTTATCGCCATTCAGTTCAACGCGGGTAATTCTGTATCCATCCGGAACAGTCTTATTCCACGAACCATGTTCAGCTATAAAGATGGAGTTTCTATATTTTTCTGGAAACACTTCTTTCTCGATAAAACTCATTCCAAGTGAAGCTACATGTGCGCCTAAATTTTGTGAGGGAGCAGTAAATTCTGAACACGGTCTTTCATCCCCGAATTTGGGATCGGCATATTCTCCCGAATGGCAATAAGGAAAGCCGAAGTGCATTCCTTTTTCTGGTGCACGGTTCAATTCATCGTTGGGCTTGTTCTCTCCAAACCAATCGCGGCCATTGTCGGTAAACCAAAGTTCGTTGGTTTTTGGGTGCCAATCAAAGCCAACCGAATTGCGAATACCGTGGGCAAACACCTCAAAATCAGAACCATCTACATTCATTCTGGTAATTGACGCAAAGCGCTCATCTTCACTCAAACAGATATTGCAAGGTGCGCCAACTGGAACA
>JBDNJH010000031.1:0-3963 GCA_041687875.1 Flavobacteriales bacterium
GCGTGATGTACTTTAGCTACCGAAGGTTGAGTTCAACAGTTGCAAAAGCCATTGCGCAGTTTGAACGCACGCTGATTTCTGGCAATTCAAAGTTTGACAAATGGTACAATCAGCAGGCTATTCAACTTAGCGAGTCGGAAATACGCGGTTTTATACTCTATAATAGTGAGGGTGCCGACTGTTTTCATTGCCATGGATTAGGTGGACTGATTACAGATAACCGATTCCGTAATAATGGACTTGATGCTGATTTTAGTGCTGATGAAGGCCGTTATCTGTTTACAGGAATTGATGCCGACAAAGGAAAGTTCCGAACTCCAACGCTTCGCAATATATTCATGACAGCACCCTACATGCACGATGGTCGGTTTCAAACCTTAGAACAGGTGATTGATCATTACAGTCAGCATATTTTGCCATCGGCAACCATTGATCCATTGATGGAATTAGTCGGAAATGGAGGCGCGCAACTTACTCAGCAAGACAAGGATGATTTGATTGCTTTCCTAAGAACATTTACCGATGATGAGTTTCTTGCTAACCCTGAGTTTAGCAACCCAAAGCCATGAAAGTGACAGACGGTACTGAATGTAGAACAAACGTTATCGACATTTGAATAAATTACTAGAACTATGAAAAAGACATTAATGATACTGATGGTTGCTTCGGTTGCACTTACGTCCTGCAGCAAGGATGGCTGTATTGACCCAACCGCCCTCAACTACGACCCAAATGCAGAACAGGAAGATGGAAGTTGTGTCTATGTGACGCAGAACCTGAATTTCACCTTTAATTCTAAACTCGGAGCAGCCGATTTCACATTTGATACAGAAGCTTTGGTAAACGGAAGGAAGGTTAAATTTACCCAAGCGCAGATGTATCTCAGCGGTTTCGCGTTCAACGGAAATAGTGGCCAATACACACTCACCGACCCTCATCTTTTGTTGAAAGCTGACGTTTCTGAATACAATTTAGGTAATCTGCCAGTTGGTAATTACACCACATTTAGTTTCAGTGCTGGGGTTGATAGTGCATCAAATCACCTCGACCCCGCAGGTTTTCCAAGCAGTAGCGCATTATCTTCAAACAACCCAGATCACATGCATTGGGGCTGGGATCCAGGTTATATCTTCTTTGTGCTAGAAGGAATGGTTGATACCACTGCCAATAAAGATGGCGCAGCAAATGCGCCATTCATTTTTCATGTAGGATTAGATGCGTTCCGCGTTGATATGGCCTTTGCAAAACAGGTCAATTCTGTGGCTGACGGTATTACTGTTGAAATGGATGTTGATTGGCTCAAACTATTGGACGGCACCAACATGACAGGCGATGTTTCCACCCGATCAACACACACCTCTAATAACCTAGGTTTAGCTTCGCTGATGGTTTCAAACGTAGATGGGGCATTTAGCGTGCATTGAGTTTTATGAACGAAACCTAACAGGTTTTAAAAAACTGTTAGGTTTGGGCATGGCACAGAAATGAACCGATTTAACTCACCCCCGTTCCGGCAAGCTGAACGGGGGTGAGTTGTAAAAGTCTAGTACAGAAATGAACCTTCAAAAACACATATTCTCAATCGTTGGAAGTGTGTTTCTATTAGTGTCAAGCGGTTGCCAAACGGATGAGCCGGTTCCGTATCAACTAGATATTCCGAATTGGTTTCCTCAACTAGAGATTCCTGCTGAGAACCAACTAACCAAAGCACGAGTTGAACTTGGCAGAAAGCTTTTCTACGAACCGCTGCTCTCGCTCGATTCGTCCGTTTCGTGCGGAACGTGTCATTTGCAAGAAAAAGCGTTTACAGATGGTATTCCAATCAGTTTAGGAGTTAACGATGCAGTAGGATTGCGAAATGCTCCCACGTTGGCAAACATTGGTTTTGCACCTTATTTCTTTCATGATGGCGGGGTTTTTACACTTGAATTGCAATCGCAACAGCCCATATTTTCGGTAGATGAAATGCGTTTTAGCATTGCCGGTTTTCTTAAACGAATTGAGAATGATGGCAAATACAAAAGAATGTTTCGCGAAGCTTATGACCGAGAGCCAGATGCATTCGGAATCAGCCGAGCCATTGCCAGCTTCGAACGCACGTTGATTAGCGCAGATTCTCGTTTCGATCAATTTGAATATCAAGGAATATCGGATGCGCTTTCTGACCAAGAACAGCGTGGCAAACAGCTCTTCTTTTCCGAACAAACCAAGTGTTCAAATTGTCACGAACCACCATTATTCACAAATTACGAATTCGAGAATATCGGCCTCTACCTCAATTATTCCGATTCTGGCAGAGCACGAATAAGCCATTTGGCCGCTGACAACGGAAAATTCAAGGTACCAACCTTGCGGAATATTGAACTCACAGCACCTTATATGCACAACGGAAGCATTCAAACCTTAGAAGAGGTAATTGAGCATTTCAATTCGGGTGGAGTGGGGCATCCCAATCAAAGCGAGGAAATGCTGCCATTGAATCTTTCTTCGCAGCAAAAAGCTGATTTGCTTGCTTTTCTAAAGACGCTAACAGATCAATCTTTCGTTTCAGATTCCGAACTGAGCAACCCGAACTAAGTTGTTGAAAGTAATGTGACCACCGTCACGTACACTCATATTCACCAACTTATATTTGATTCACCAAACAATGGAAATAATAGGTTGGATAATGGCATTGATAATCGGGCTTACGCTCGGTTTGTTGGGTGGAGGAGGCTCCATCCTTGCGGTGCCAGTTATGGTCTATCTGCTTGGGATCAATCCTGTCACATCAACAGCATATTCGCTTTTTATTGTTGGGATCTCAGCCCTTTTCGGGACGTTCAGTTATCTGAAAAAAAAACTTGTCGATCTTAAGATAGTTGCATCCTTCGGAGGCACATCTATTATTGCTGTCTATCTGGCCCGGAGAGTAATTGTTCCAAACATTCCAGAAGACCTGTTTCCATTAGGTGGTTTCATGGTAACGCGCGATATGGGAATCATGGTGTTGTTTGCAGTTATGATGCTTGCCGCATCTTATTCCATGATAAAGGGCGGTAGGCCATCGCGCGAAAGTCAGGTGTTGGCCCAGTACAATTATGGAGGGCTAATGTTGCAGGGAGCCGTGATAGGAATTCTGGTAGGATTGGTCGGTGCTGGTGGAGGTTTTTTGATCATTCCGGCCTTGGTCATTTTTTCAAAACTACCGATGAAAGCAGCCATTGGAACTTCGCTATCAATCATTGCGGTCAATTCGCTCGTGGGTTTCCTTGGAGATGTTCAGACACGAACAATGAACTGGGATTTTCTGTTAAGTTTCGCGGCTTTGGCCGTGGTCGGAATCTTCATCGGAACGAAGTTGTCAACCTACATATCTGGCGACAAACTAAAGCCCGCTTTCGGTTGGTTTGTGCTCATAATGGGCCTATACATACTCTCAAAAGAAGTCTTCTTTTGAAATGAAATTGACTAATCAAAATTGAACAGTTTTGTAATTAAACAGAAGTAAAAAAACGATAAAATGAAAAAAGTAATCAGTGGATTGACCGTATTATTTGTGGCCGTAATGATGGTTTCATGCTCAAACGGACAGAGTAAATCTGATGCTGAAAGCATAGCCGAAAATTTAAACGTAGAGGAATTTATTAAGCAAATGGACGGAGCACAACTGCTGGATGTACGAACACCAGAAGAGTGCAATGCTGGAATCATTGAAGGCGCAACAATGGCAAACATCTACGATGCTGATTTTGAAGCCAACTTGGTCAAACTCGATAAGGAAAAGCCTGTAACGGTCTATTGCAAGTCGGGTGGAAGAAGCGGACAGGCAATGGCTAAAATGCAAGAGCTTGGTTTTAAGGAAGTATATAACCTCAAAGGCGGAATTAGTGCTTGGGAAAGTGTAGATAAGCCTACCGTAAAACCATAGATTGATTAGTCGACAGGAGATAGAAGTGAGGAGATAGAAGTGAGGAGATAGAA
>JBDNJH010000214.1:0-3931 GCA_041687875.1 Flavobacteriales bacterium
CCTTGTTCCTTCTGTAAAATACCGTATCTTCATTGCTCATTTTTGGGTGTGCTAAAGTGTTCTTCTTTTTTGTTTAACTCGCTTAAAGATAGCACTTTGCACCCAAATTTGAACTGTCAATCATGAATTTTTCGGGTTAATAAAAGACCGCCACTTCATCCAACACTTTTCTTTCTAGTTTCGGCACTTCCGTACCCTCGGCAGCATAACCAACAGGAATCAGCAAAAACGGTTTTTCGTTCTCAGGCCGCTCCAAAACCTTAGCAAGAAAATTCATCGGGCTAGGTGTGTGTGTCAATGCTACCAGACCTGCATTATGAATGGCGGCCAAAAGGAAACCCGTGGCAATCCCAACACTCTCGGTAGCGTAGTAGTTGTTCTTTTTCTCGCCATCAACCAATTCATACGAACGTTTCATTACCACAATAAGCCACGGAGCAATTTCCAAGAAGGGTTTGATGTGATCGGTCCCGAATGGCAAGAGGTCTTTTAGCCAGCGGTCGCTCATTCGGCCGTGGTAGTTATCGTACTCTTCTTTTTCGGCCGCTTCGCGAATTTTGGTTTTAATCTCTGAGGAACTTATGGCACAGAATGTCCAAGGCTGTTGATGCGCTCCCGATGGAGCAGTGGAGGCCGTGCGAATCAGGTTCTCAATCACTTCTTTTGGAACTGGTTTGTCGGAGAAAACCCGAAGTGATCTACGTCTATCCATGAATTCATAGAAATCGGTTGTCCGCTGGCGCATTTCATTCTCCGAAAAAATCAACGGTTCGAAGGGAATGAAGCCATCTTTTGTGTCTGCCATGTATTGGTCTTTTGGATGATGAAGCTAGTATAAAGATTCCTATACATTTGCTGCGAATCCGACCGATGTTGGGCTAAAAAATTGAATATGAAATTCGGAACGAAAGCAGTACACGCAGGAGTAGAGCCAGATCCAACCACAGGAGCCATCATGACTCCAATTTACCAAACGTCAACTTACGTGCAGGCCGCACCTGGCGACCATAAAGGATACGAGTATTCTAGAACAGGAAACCCAACCAGAAATGCGTTGGAAAACGCCATTGCGCAGTTGGAGAATGGCACGCATGGTGCATGTTTCGGAAGCGGAATGGCAGCCATTGATTGCGTGATAAAAATGCTGAAACCAGGCGATGAGGTGATAAGCACCAACGATTTGTATGGTGGAACGTATCGCTTGTTCACCAAAATTTATGAGGGATTCGGCATCAAATTTCATTTTGTGCCCATGGGCGATGTGGAAGCCGTGAAGGCCAAGGTGAACGCCAATACCAGACTCATTTGGGTTGAAACACCTACCAACCCAATGATGAACATAGTTGATATTGAAGCGATGGCAAAAATTGCAAAAGGCGCGGGGGCTCTTTTGGCGGTCGACAACACGTTTGCCACGCCTGCTCTTCAGCAACCGCTTGATATGGGTGCCGATATTATCATGCACTCAGTAACCAAGTATTTGGGCGGTCACTCCGATGTGGTGATGGGTGCGTTGGTTGTAAAAGACGATACTTTGGCCGAACGCATGTATTTCATTCAAAACAGCAGCGGTGCGGTTTGCGGCCCGATGGACAGTTTCCTTGTGCTTCGCGGATTGAAAACCCTTTCGTTGCGCATGAAACAGCATTGCATCAACGGAAAAGAAATAGCCAATTTCCTTAAAGGTCATCCAAAAGTGGATAAAGTTTACTGGCCTGGATTTGAAACGCATCCGAATCACCTTGTGGCTAAACGTCAGATGAGTGGTTTTGGAGGAATGGTCTCGTTTACCTTGAAAGAGAACACCATCGCGGCAGCCAATAAAGTGCTTTCAAACACACATCTTTTTGCCTTGGCTGAGAGTTTGGGAGGCGTGGAATCACTTATCGGGCATCCAGCAAGTATGACCCACGCTTCCATCCCGAAGGAGGAAAGGGAAAAAACAGGCGTGGTGGACTCGCTCATCCGTTTGAGTATGGGAATTGAAGATGCTGAAGACCTGATTGATGATCTCAAAGCTGCACTTGAGTAACCCATATTACAAAGCTCGAAACCCACCACGTTTATATTTGTTGTTGTTCAAAACCAACCTATGAAGAATTCAATTTTGATTGTAGCTGCGCTTGCAGTTTCAGTATTTTCAGCTCAAGCACAGAATGCCCATTGCGGTTTTGACCAGCAATTAGAGAAAATGTTGGCCAAAGATCCTTCAGGAATGCAGACCATTTTGCAGCTGAATGAACAAGTGGCAGAAGCTAAACGCCAGCAATTGGCTGGAGAATCTGAACGCGGAGGTGGCGGGCCGCGCATCATTCCAACTGTATTCCATATCATTCATCAAGGCGGAATCGAGAATATAAGCATGGCTCAAATTGAAGATCAAATGCGCATTTTGAACGAGGATTTTCTGCGACTCAATGCTGACACTATCAATACGCGAGCTGAATTTTTGGGAGTTGCTGCCAACCCAAACATAGAATTCCGCTTGGCCAAGCTAGACCCGCAAGGAAACTGTACGGATGGAGTTGTACGCAAATGGTCGGCAAAAACGTTTAACGCATCGGATGATAACGGTGTGAAAGCTGTGAGTTATTGGAACAGCGCCAAATACTTCAACGTGTGGGTGGTTGCTTCCATTGCAAACGATGGACAACCTGGAACCATATTGGGATACGCGCAGTTTCCGGGATTTGGAGGTGCTGCAACTGACGGTGTTGTGGTAAGAGCCGATTATATAAGTGCTATTGGAACCAGTGCAAACAACAATAGCAATGGCCGAACGCTAACGCACGAAGCAGGGCATTGGCTCGGGCTTTTTCACACGTTTCAAGGAGAATGTGCAGGTGGATTTTTTGACGATGGGTGTGATGATACCCCACCTGTTGCCGGTCCGGCCCCGAGCAATTGTCCGTTGGGCGTTAATACGTGCACTAACGACAATCCAGACCTTCCAGATCAGGTAGAAAACTACATGGATTACTCTTACGGAGCGTGCCAGAATATGTACACACTTGATCAGAAAGCGCGTTTTGACGGGGTTCTTTCAGGAACGCGCTCAGTGATACATTCAGGTAGTAATCTCACTGCAACGGGCGTTCTTTTGGGTGAAACACTTTGCACACCAACTGCAGATTTTTACGCCACCAAACGTATTGTTTGTGCAGGAGACAACATCACAATAACAGACAATAGCTTCAATGGTGCGCCAAGCAGTTACGATTGGGTTCTTACTGGAGCAACTCCAAATACGTCTACTAGTGCCAACCCAACAATTGTTTACAACACACCAGGTGTTTATTCAATTACTCTCAATGTGAGTAATGCTGAAGGAGGCGACTCGTACACACAAACTGATTATATCACCGTTATTCCGGGTACTGCCGTTACCACAGGTTGGATTGGTTTTGAAGGTTTTGAAGAAACAAACGAAGACTACCTTATTTTGAGTGATGGACAGGGAAATACGTGGCAAGAAACGTCCACGGCATTTACAGGCAGCAGTGCCATTGTGCTCAATAATTTTAGCGGAAACCCGATGGACAGCGAGGACGAATTCCAACTTCCTTCGGTTGATCTGACACAGATGAACAATCCGAGAATTTATTTCCGTCTGTCGTATAAAGAACGTTCCGGAAGGTCCGATCAGCTTCGCGTATACATTTCTAGAGATTGTGGCGAAAACTGGTCGTTGCGCTACACTAAAAGTGGAAGCGCATTGGCAACGGTCAGCGGTACACAAAGCTCTCTCTTCACACCATCTGGCCCAGCAGATTGGGCTCAGGTAGATGTCAATCTATCCACTTTCAGTAATGATGAGCACGTGCTCATTAAGTTCCGAGGCACAAGCGGTACTGGAAACAACATCTATATTGATGACATTCAGATTTCAGGCCCGTTGGGTATTGATAATAATAATACAGGATTTGCATTC
>JBDNJH010000215.1:0-6754 GCA_041687875.1 Flavobacteriales bacterium
ACCAATGATGGAATTCTCCCCTATCTCCACATCATCCATAATCACGGCATTCATTCCTATGAGGCAATTCTCTTTGAGTATGGCACCATGAATAACGGCTCCATGCCCAACATGAGCTCCTTTATGAAGCCAAACCGTGGTTCCCGGAAACATATGAATGGTGCAGTTCTCCTGCACATTGCAACCATCCTCTATCACAATTCTGCCCCAATCGCCACGGATGGCCGCGCCTGGACCGATGTAAACGTCCTTCCCAATTTGAACATTGCCGATAACACTGGCAGTTCGATGGACAAATGCCGTTGGATGAATGCTTGGGCGCATTCCGTTGA
This sequence comes from Flavobacteriales bacterium, assembly GCA_041687875.1. GTDB lineage: Bacteria > Bacteroidota > Bacteroidia > UBA10329 > UBA10329 > UBA10329. The sequence goes on from JBDNJH010000215.1 coordinate 333, forward strand.
ATTCGTAAATCATTTCATTTAAGTATGAGTTCAAAATAAAGGATTAACATTTGAACTTTATCAACTCTATAAACTTTATCAACCCCATCAACTCTATAAAATTCATCAACCCAAAAAACTTACTTTGCCGAAAACCATCTGTAAATGTCCATCAAAGAATTCATCGAAGGTCTTCCAAAAGCAGAACTACACCTCCACATCGAAGGCTCTTTTGAACCTGAATTGATGTTTGAGATTGCACAGCGCAATCAGAAGAAGATTCGATTCAACTCGGTTGAGGAAGTGAAAGAAGCGTACAACTTCAGCAACCTTCAAGATTTTCTAGACATCTATTATGAAGGGATGAACGTGCTCACCACAGAGCAAGATTTCTACGACCTGACGTGGGCATACGTGCGTAAAGTGTATCTCGAAAACGTGATTCACACCGAGATCATGTTTGATCCGCAAGGACATACAGACCGTGGAATTCCGTTTGATACAGCGATAAACGGTATTGACCGCGCATTAAAGGATGCGCAAACTAAGCTCGGAATGACCACCGTTCTCATCATGAGTTTCCTTCGTCATTTAGATGAAGAATCTGCTTTCAAAACATTGGAAGACGGACTTCGCCATCAAGATAAAATCACCGCCATTGGATTGGACTCTTCCGAATTAGGCAATCCTCCATCCAAGTTTGAACGTGTATATAAAAAGGCCAAGGAGGCAGGATTCAAATTGGTGGCACATGCTGGCGAAGAAGGCCCAGCCGAATATGTTTGGGAAGCTCTGAACCTGCTAAACATTGACCGACTTGACCACGGAAACCGTTGTTTGGAAGATGAAGAATTGGTGAAAGAACTCGCCAAACGAAAAATGGGCTTGACGGTTTGTCCACTATCGAATTTGAAATTGTGTGTGGTTGATGATCTGAAGCAACATCCACTCAGAACCATGCTTCAACAAGGGCTGAAACCATCCATCAATTCAGACGACCCTGCCTATTTTGGAGGATACATGAATGCCAATTATTTGGCAACAGCCGAAGCGTTGAACCTCACGAAAGCTGAATTGGCAGAAATCGCCAAAATCAGCTTTGAAACAAGCTTTTTAGACGACTCGCAAAAAGAAGAATGTATTCGGTTGGTAGAGAATTATTTGACAGCCAATAGTTAACAACTACAGTCATGCTGAACTTGTTTCAGCATCTATCTCAACGCAAGTAGATTCTTAAACAAGTTCAGAATGACGATGGAAAAAGATTAAGCTCTCTCAATAATTGTAGCGTAGCCCTGCCCCACTCCAATGCACATCGTAACCAACGCATATTGCTTTTGCGTTTTTTGCAATTGAATAGCAGCAGTTTGAAGAAGTCGCGCTCCGCTCATTCCCAACGGATGCCCGATGGCAATGGCGCCACCATTCGGATTGACACGAGAATCATCATCTGCCAATCCCAATTTGCGCGTGCAAGCCAAAACTTGTGCTGAAAAAGCCTCATTGAGTTCGAGAATGTCCATATCATCCAAGGTCAGTCCAGCACGTTTCAATGCTTTTTGGGAAGCGTAAACAGGCCCAATTCCCATGATTCTAGGTTCAACTCCAGCCACAGCAGCCGAAACAATTCGTGCCATTGGTTTGAGGTTGTGATTTTTTAGCGCTTGCTCAGAAGCTACCAAAATGGCTGCCGCTCCATCGTTCAAACCCGAACTGTTTCCAGCAGTAACAGAACCATCTTTCTTGAAAGCAGGCCTGAGTTTTCCTAGCACCTCCAATGTGGTTTTTGGTTTGATAAATTCATCTTGATTAAAGATGACATCATCGCCCTTTCGTTGAGGGATTCCGACAGCTACAATTTCCTCGGCCAATCTTCCTGAAGCCTGCGCTGCGGCCGCTTTCATGTGCGAATTGTAGGCAAACAAGTCTTGTGCTTCGCGTTCGATGCCGTACATGGCAACCAAGTTTTCGGCTGTTTGGCCCATTCCTTCTGTGCCATACAATTCTTCCATTTTAGGATTGATGAACCGCCAACCGAAGCTTGTATCGTGCATCTCGCTATCTCGTCCAAACGGCTGACTGGCCTTTGAAATCACCCACGGACCGCGTGTCATGTGCTCCACTCCACCAGAAATGTATAAATCGCCATTTCCTGTTTGAATGGCTCTTGCGGCATTGATGGTTGATGCCATTCCAGATGCACACAAACGATTCACAGTTTCTCCGCCAACCGACCACGGAAGTCCAGCCAAAAGCAACGCCATCCGAGCCACGTTTCTGTTGTCTTCTCCAGCTTGATTGGCACAACCAAAGATTAAATCCTCAATCGCTGAAGAATCCAAATCCGGATTCCGCTTCATCAATTCCCGAATAGGAATGGCTGCCAGATCATCTGCTCTAACTGGAGCGAGGGTTCCTCCAAAACTTCCTATCGGAGTTCTAATTGCATCAACTATATAGGCTTGTTTCATTTAAACATAAATTTGGAAAGCACGAACTTACTGAAGGGTTCTGTTACCTCAAAGTGGAAGGAATAACTAGCCTCTATTCAGTTTAGCCATGTCTATTTGGTAAACTCTTTAAAATCAACCGATGGGTCGTAATCGTTGTTGGTATTTATAGAATGAAGTTCGCTCTTAGGGTCTTTAGAGCGTATAATCGGAAAAAGAAGCTGCACATACCACGGCTCTTTTATCCTATTCCAAGCACCAAACTTGGTAGGGTATTGACGTGTAATCTTGGCCGATTCGAAAATGATATCCCAAATAAACAGGAGGTTTCCGTAGTTGCCATTTGGGTGAGAAACGCCATCTTCTGCGGTGAGTCCGTGATGCGCAAAATGAGTACTTGGCGTAGAAATTACCCGTTCAACAATCCACGCTATTGGAGCTAGAATGCGATAATTGTATAGAAATCGGTCCCATTTAGTATTGCTATGCGCAAGTAGAATAACCACCAATTTTACGGGGATATAAAGAAGGTATGCATATCCCATGCCTGCATAAACGAGCACGGCCGACAACCAAATTCCGGGCATAAAAGCATAGTACAAAATGGCATTTCTGTAAGTAACAAGAACGCCCATTTCCTCTACCACGTGGTGCGGACGGTGCAATTTCCACATGGCTTTATTGGTATGAGAAATGCGATGCCACCAGTATTGCGTTAAATCGTCAAAAATTAGAAAGGCAAGAATATGCCACCAAAAAGAGATTCCAATCAAATAGTCTTCTAAGCTGGGGAAGAAAACCCCCATTCCGAAAACAACAGCGAAATAAATACCAGGCTGAATTAAAGTTGGTAACGTAACAAGTGAAATTAACTCGATGGTAAAGTCGTTTTTGGTTCTTTTATCGTTGATGTACAACCCACCAATAGCCTCCAATATACCTAGAACCAACATGGCGATTCCGGGTATGAGTTTGCTAGTGATTTCTGGTGTCATTCAACTGAGTTAGATGGTATGAATTTAGACTTTATCAAATGAACTTAACCGTGCTCAATTTTACTACATAAAGTAACCCTTGATGCCTGACAAAATGCTTTGCACCCCGTAACATGCCAAAATCAAGCCCATCCTGTGGATTGATGGCTACTTTCCTGCTTTCTTAACCAATTGACTTTCGGACTGTTTTATTGCGCTGATGGCCGCAACCAAAGGCTTAAAAGAGCAATCATACATCATATTTGAACGAATCGATTTATCTTCCTTCGTTTAGACTTCCCATTCCTTTCCTGTTCTATAAACCGTTCCTTTAAATAGCGCAACCGTCTCTGAATTCTGATTCGTGACCACAACTTCATAAACACCAATCTTGGAACTTAGGTTCTTTTCAATGGCTACAGCGGTCAGCACATCTCCTGCTTTCACTGGTTTTGTGTGTGAAATGGAGGTTTCGATGCTTACGCTTTGAATACCATGGCTGTTGGATGCGAATGCTAATGCAGAATCTGCCAAACTATAGGTGATTCCGCCATGTGCAATATCAAATCCGTTGAGCATTTTCTTACGCACGGTCATTCGGAGAATCGATTTTCCAACTCCATCCTCCACCCGCTCAATTCCAAGCCATTTCGAGAACGAATCGTTGTCGTACATCTTATCAACAACTCGCATTGGAAGCGATTTTTGATTGGCCATCAACTGAATTAATTGCCGCCCAAAATGAGTGGGAGTCCATCGCTATTACCTACAACAACCACTTTGGTATTAGGCGATTTAGACAATTCCAAGGTTGCTGCAATTCCCTTTTCCTTTAGGATATTATCAGAAAGTGATGCGTTAAGAATACGGTTAGCTGCGGCTTTTCCTTCTGCTTCAATTCGAATACGTTCCGCTTCTTTTAGCTCGCGCTGAAGACGGAATTCATATTCCAACGACTCCTGTTCTTGCTTCAACTTATTTTCGATGGCAGTCTTAATTGTTGGCGGCAAGGTGATGTCGCGCACCAAAACATCATTCAACTGAACATATTGTGGATCAAGAATTGTCTTTGTCTCTTCATAAATTTCTTTCTGAATGGCATCCCGCTTGCTCGAATAGATCTGCTCTGGCGTATATCTACCAACCACGGATCTTGTAGCAGAACGAACCGCTGGCTTCACCAATCGATTCAGATAATCCTGACCTTTTTCTTGGTGCAATTGTGGTAATTTTGACTGCTCTGGATGATACCATGCGCTCAGATCAAAAGTGATTTCCAGTCCGTTGGCTGATAGAACAGACATCTGCTCCAACAATTCGTTCTGACGAACTTCATAACGGATCATCTTATTCCAAGGAGCAATTACATGAAAACCTTCTCCATAGGTCTGTGCGGTATCTACACCACCACCGAAAGTCTTAAACAGCACCCCAGCCTCACCTGCGTTGATGGTGATGGACATTTTTAACACACCAATCAGTAGTACCACAACCACGATGATGCCAATTATCAATGTTCTACTTGTATTTGATACGCGGTCTGTAATGTTTCTAAAATTTGCCATGCTTTTTTCGGATTAAATGATGAATCAGTAATGTACTCCTTTTAAACTGCCCTGTTGGTTTTTACTGATTAATAAACAGGGCAATCGGGTCTTATTACCAAACATATTGAAAAACATATTTTTTTGCCACAGATGCACAGATTTCCACAGAAAAAACACTGATTACCCGTGAAAAATCTGTGGAAATCTGTGCATCTGTGGCTATTTCATGTCAATTACTTAAGACCAGATTGCCCAGGATTAATAAAAGGTCTTTCCCTCTTTCACCATTCGCCTGAGTAGGACACAGGCACGATAACGCTCTTCGCGGTAATCTTCGTAAAGTGCATCAATCCGCTGCAACACGTTTTTCAGTCCTCGCTCATCGCCCCATGCCAACAATCCTTTTGGATAGTTGACGCCTTTGGTCATGGCCAAATCAAGATCTTCTTTGGAAGCAATTTTCAGATGATAAGCATCGATGGCAGAATTAATGAGCAAGCAGAGCACCCGATTCACTATCAGTTCGCCTAGCGCTTTGCTTTTGTTTGGTTCTGGATTTACCGCTCCTTCAGCGTAATCGTAGTATCCTTTTCCAGATTTTCGTCCGAGCAAACCGCCTTCCACCAATCGCTGCTGAATGACGGAAGGTCGGTAACGCGGATCGTAGAAAAACGATTGAAAAGCGGTGGATGTCACTGCAAAGTTGATGTCGTTGCCAATTAAGTCCATCAATTCAAATGGTCCCATTCTAAAACCTCCTATCTCCTTCAACGCCCAATCGATGGTGGATTCATCGGCAATTCCTTCTTCCAACATTCTGATGGATTCGCCATAGAAAGGACGGGCAACTCGATTCACGATAAACCCAGGTGTGTCTTTAGCAATCACAGGAACTTTTCCCCAAGCCTTCATCAGGTCTTTCATTTCCTGCGCCAGGCCATCTCGCGTAAGCATACTTGGAATAACCTCTACCAACGCCATCAACGGTGCTGGATTAAAGAAGTGAATACCGACAACCCGACTTGGGTCTTTCAACTTTCCGCCAATGGCAACTATCGGAAGTGTAGAAGTATTTGAAGCTAAAATGGCATCCTCGCCACACACCATTTCCAATTCTTGAAAAAGGCCTTGCTTTATCTCTAAGTCTTCGATGATGGCTTCGATAACCAATCCGCAGTGCTTTAAATCATCAACGGTTCGGGTGTAAGTGATTCGCTTGGCGCAATCTTTGGCTTCATCCAAAGTCATTCGCTCCTTCTCTACCAACCGCAAAAATATCTTCTGATGGCCTTTTGCGGCTCTTTCAAGTGCATCTGCATTGCTATCGTTCAGATACACTTTATGTCCCGCTTGGGCAGCGACTTGCGCAATTCCAGCTCCCATTGAGCCTGCGCCAATTACTCCGATTATTAGTTGATTAGTTGACAATGTTGATTAGTTTATAGGTTGACGAAGGTGATAGGTTGATGGAT
>JBDNJH010000216.1:0-3984 GCA_041687875.1 Flavobacteriales bacterium
ACTACCTCAATATCTGGGTATGTAATATCGGTGAAGGATTATTGGGTTACGCCTATCAACCGGGAATCAACGCTTCGCTTGATGGAGTGGTTATCGGTTACCGTTTCTTCGGCAGGATTGGTAGCCTTTTTGCCAGTTATGACGAAGGTCGAACCGCCACACACGAAATTGCCCACTATCTGAACTTAGACCACTTGTGGGGAGTCGGTGGTTCCAATCCCAACTGCACGGCAGACGATGGTGTTTCGGACACTCCGAAACAGTCCGACCCTAATTATGGTTGCAACAATACGTTTCCGCTACTAACCTGTGGCTCATCGCCAGTTAACAGCGACATGTTTAACAACTATATGGATTATGGTAATGATGACTGCCTGTTCTTTTTCACCAACGGTCAGAAGACAAGGATGCTTGCTATATTGAATGGCTCAAGATCATCTCTTAAAGATTCGGATGGTCTTATTCCTGGAGAAGTTGGCATTGAAGACCAAATCCTCAGCAGCGCGCTTATCATTTATCCCAATCCATCAAACGGCATATTCAACTTACGTTTAGATAGAGGCGCAAACACATTAACTGACATCCGCGTGCTTGACATAAGTGGCAGAACGGTTTTTACACAGCGCAGCGTAAACCTCAGCTTTGCTCATCATACTCTCAACCTGAATGAACTAACAGCCGGAACCTATGTTTTGGAATTAAGCTCAGGCAACGGAAGCGTGAGCAAGCGAATCAACATCTTAGATTAAATGAGCCCAAACGGTCTGCAACACCTGCTTACGAGCAACATCGACCCTAAATTCAAAACCATCACCGAAAAGGTGTTGAACGATGAACGCATCTCGTTTGACGAAGGGGTGTTTCTGTACGAAAAGGGCGAATTGTCCTTTTTGGGTAGCCTTGCCAATCACATTAAGGAGAAGCGTTACGGAGATAAGGTCTATTTCAACCGTAACTTCCATGTGGAGCCGACCAACATCTGTGTGTTCGATTGCAAGTTCTGCTCCTACTCTCGCCTGCTCAAACAGAAGAGTGAAGGATGGGAGCTTTCTGAAGAAGAAATTCTTCAAATTGTAAGGAATTACGAAGGAAAACCCATCACGGAAGTTCATATCGTTGGAGGCGTTCACCCAAAAATGGGGCTACATTATTTCGCATCGCTCATCAAAAAGGTGAAAGAGATTCGACCTGATATTCATGTGAAGGCATTCACAGCCGTGGAGTTAGAATACATGTGTCGTAAGGCAAAGGTCAGCTACCGCGAAGGGCTTCAAATACTGAAAGACCACGGGCAAGATTCGTTGCCTGGTGGCGGTGCCGAGATATTTGACGAAACCATAAGAAAGGAGATTTGTGCAGACAAGTGCACTTCTGAAGAATGGTTGGAAATGCATCGCACAGCCCACCAGCTGGGAATGCCGAGCAACGCCACCATGCTTTATGGTCACATCGAGAGTTTTGAACATCGCGTGGATCACATGAACCGCTTGCGAATGTTGCAAGACGAAACGGGTGGCTTCAACACATTTATCCCCCTCAAGTATAGAAACGGCAACAACCAAATGAGCCACATTACGGAGGTGAGCACCATAGAAGACCTCCGCAATTATGCCGTTGGACGTATTTACATGGACAACTTTGGCCACGTGAAGGCATATTGGCCGATGATTGGACGCCAAACCGCACAAATGAGTCTCGCTTTTGGGGTGGATGATATTGACGGCACCATTGACGACAGCACCCGAATTTACAGCATGGCAGGTGCCGAAGACCAGAATCCTGCCCTATCTACCGAAGAACTGGTGGGACTTGTCAAGCAGGCTGGCCGACATCCGATTGAACGTGATACGGTGTACAATACGGTGACAGATTACATGAATTACGACTTTGCAGCTGAGGCGGTGGAGGCGTAATCACTCACTTTCCATCCTTACTTTTTTCTTCAGCAAGCGTTTCCAGCGCAGTTAGGAAGTCTTACCACAAACCTTACCGAACTGTAAGACCACCATGTAACGGTTAAGGAGCCTCTTGACAGACCTTCCAAATCATGATGTAATAGTGGCAAGCCGATCTGACAGGTCTGTCGGAGCGGCTTGAAGGACTCTGAAAACCGAGAAATTATTTCTACATCTCTCTTTAAGCAAACTTCATTCCTTACTCCTTCCTGCTTGCCACATAGCCGCGCCATTTTTCTAGCACGGCTTCCATGTCGTTAGGAAGGTCGGACTCAAATGTGAGCCGTTCTTTGGTGATGGGTTGTGTAAAGGCGAGAGACTTTGCATGAAGATTGGCACGTGGCGCAATCAGGAAGCAATTCTCTACAAACTGCTTGTATTTGGTGAAGGTGGTACCCTTAAGCAATCGATCACCTCCATAGCGTTCATCGTTGAAAAGCGTATGTCCAATGTGTTTCATGTGCACGCGAATCTGGTGCGTGCGGCCCGTTTCCAACTTGCATTGAACGAGCGTTACATAACCAAAACGCTCCAATACCTTATAGTGCGTAACCGCATGCTTGCCTTGGCTGCCATCCGGAAATACATCCATCTGCAAGCGGTTCTTCACACTGCGGCCAATGTTTCCTTCAATTCTTCCTTCATCCTCCTCAAAATCTCCCCACACAATGGCGTTGTAAAGTCGGTCGGTGCTACGGTCAAAGAACTGCTTGGCCAATCCCGTCATGGTCAGCTCATTCTTGGCAATCACCATCACACCGGATGTTCCTTTGTCCAACCGGTGCACAAGTCCCGGGCGTGGTTCTTCTTTCCTGCCCAGATCAGGCAGGTTCTTGAAGTGATGCATCAATCCGTTCACCAATGTTCCGGTGTAGTTGCCGTGGCCGGGATGCACAACCAGATCAGGCTGCTTGTTTATCACCACCACATCGTTGTCTTCATAGAGAATATCCAACGGAATATCTTCGGGATGAATGGTTCTATCGCGTGGCGGATAGGCCAGCACAATGGTCACCTCATCCTTGGGTTTCACACGATAGTTGGGTTTAACGGCATTGCCGTTTACAAGCACATTTCCGGCATGTGCTGCAATTTGAACCTTATTGCGTGTTGCATTGGCCAAACGGTCCATCAGAAACTTATCTATACGCAGCGGTTCCTGACCTGGGTCGGCCACATAGCGATGGTGTTCGTAAAGTTCTTCTTGGTCGTCAGCCTCTTCGTAGAGGTCGTTGTCTTCGCTCATGGTTGTAGCACCAGTCTTTCGGTAAAAACGCCTTCTTTAGAATCGACACGCAAAATGTACGTGCCCGAATGGAGGTGTCTGAGTTGTAGTTGTCGTGTATATCCCGTTTGGGAATGAACACTTCTTCCCGAAATGTCATACACGGTAATCTGGGCGTTTAGGAACTGACCTGAGAAAGCCTCCTCCATATAAACCTCTCCAGTTGATGGGTTTGGATAAATGTTAATATGCTGTACCGTTGGCTGTTCTTCTACTCCAACCCAACTGTATGGCTCGCCAACAACGGGACGGATCATGATGGCACCAGGAATAGAACTTTGATTCCATGTAGTACCCAAGTTGTAATAGACCTTGCTCGATGCATCGGTCCGTTTGTCAAACCCAACGGAGAACTTGAGGTTAGTGGCCGGTTGCTGAATCCATCCTACCCAAATGTTTTGGCTAACAGGCAAGACGGTATCCAATAGATAATGGTAGAAATAATTGATTTGATCGGTGTAATAGAAATTGGTATCGGGCGATTGCCAAATCATTTGATTAGGTTGCTCGTTACCTGTCCAAACTGCCAAGTTTACAGGTTGGCTGGCAATGTTAAACTCTACTGGATTAAGGTAAAGTTGAATACCTCGCAAGAAATCATCATTCTTAATGTTGTACCTCATGGCAACCATGCCCACATTCTCCAATTCTCCTAGACCGTAAGCTGCCTCAGCCGTGCCATCATCGTAAGCATAATAGTTGTAGAATTCTTGCTTGTCAGATGCTCTGTCATTGGTGTTCACA
>JBDNJH010000217.1:0-12064 GCA_041687875.1 Flavobacteriales bacterium
ACCTACAATCTCTTCAAAATAGCATTTCATGAGTTTCAAAACATTTGGAAGGATGTGAAAAGTGCGCCTACTCTGAAAACCAAACTCGGTTATATGTTTATGGCACCAGGATGGAGCCATGATGGAAGAAGCAAAACTTCAGACCAACTCCGTAAGGAAAAAGGAATACGTTCTTGAAAATTACGCTCTTTTAATTAGTTCCATTTTTCAATTAATTGGTTATTACTGTATTCAACCATTAAACTAATTCACATAAAATCAAAGTATCTATTATTCGCAATGCTTTTTGGAGTAACCATATCAACTGTTGCTTGCAAAAAAATGTCAAACTTGTACGCAGACTGGTTTTGATGATGTGGAAGCTTGTAGAGATGGTATTTATAATACCCCACAACTTTATTCTGTCTACATAAAGGCATTAGAAGAGGATGGCTACGAGTGCCAATAGAATTACAACTCCTCAAATTATATAAAAAGGCCGTTGAGCAAAGTGCTGAACGGCCTTTCTAATAAATTCGACAAAAATTTATGCTGCCTTCAACTTATTGATGGGTGAGTTGGATAGTTTATCCTCAGCATAATCATGGGTAATGGTGATGTGCTTATCACCCGAAGATGGCAGTTCAAACATGGCATCAATCAGAATTGCTTCGCAGATGGAGCGTAATCCACGTGCTCCAAGATTGAATTCCATTGCTTTCTCAACCACAAAATCAAGTACTTCCTCCTCAATTTCCAGTTCAATCCCGTCCATTTTAAACAGTTTTTTGTACTGTTTGGTGAGCGCGTTCTTCGGCTCGGTGAGAATTCGTTTCAGTGCATCTGCATCCAAGGGATTCAAATACGTGACAACTGGTAAACGACCGATTAATTCTGGAATAAGACCGAAATTCTTGATGTCTTGTGCAGAAATGTATTGAAGGAGGTTATCCTCATCAATTTCTTCTCTTCCGACATGCGAAGCATAACCAATGGTCTGCTTTTTCATGCGCTTGGCAATAATCTTTTCAATACCATCAAAAGCTCCTCCGCATAGGAAAAGGATGTTTTTGGTGTCAATAGCAACCATTTTCTGCTCTGGATGCTTTCTTCCTCCCTGAGGTGGAACATTTACAACCGAACCTTCCAGTAGTTTGAGTAACCCTTGTTGAACGCCTTCGCCCGAAACATCCCGTGTGATGGAAGCATTGTCGCCTTTCCGTGCGATTTTATCCACCTCATCAATGAATACGATTCCTTTTTCGGCAGCGGCCTGATCGTAATCGGCAGCTTGTAGTAGGCGGCTAAGAATACTTTCCACATCCTCACCCACATACCCGCTTTCGGTAAGCACGGTGGCATCTGCAATGCAGAAAGGAACATTCAACATTTTAGCGATAGTTCTGGCCAAAAGTGTTTTCCCTGTACCCGTTCTTCCGACAAGAATGATGTTGGATTTTTCAACCTCCACATCTGCACTTTCCTTATCGGGCTTCTGCACCAAACGCTTAAAGTGATTGTAGACCGCCACGGCCAGCACTTTCTTGGCTTGATCCTGTCCTATCACATACTCATTCAAGAAATTCTTGATCTCAATGGGCTTGAGCACATTGAGCGACTTGTTGAGCGATTTGTCCTGCTTATTGGCAAACTCCTCATTCACAATCTGGTATGCCTGTGCAATACATCGGTCGCAAATGTGTCCGTTTATACCGGCAATGAGAACGGCAGTATCTTGTTTATCCCGTCCGCAGAACGAACATTTGATATGGTCTTTATCCTTCGTTGCTTTCATGTTTTTTCAGTTCCTTTTTGGTCCAGATTGGCTTCCTAGTCCGATCAGGGTTTCAATTTACGGCTTATTTCGTTCTCACAAGAACTTCATCAATCATTCCGTAGGCTTTTGCCTCTTCTGCCGTCATCCAATAATCGCGGTCAGAATCTGCCCAAACCTTATCGTAAGTCTGTCCAGAATGAGTTGCAATAATGTCGTAAAGCTCTTTTTTCAACTTGGCAATTTCTCGCGCGGTGATTTCAATATCAGAAGCCTGTCCAGATGCACCACCCAACGGCTGATGGATCATCACACGTGCGTGCTTTAAAGCTGTACGCTTTCCTGTTGCTCCTGCACAAAGAAGAACTGCTCCCATTGATGCTGCCATTCCTGTGCAGATAGTACTCACATCTGATGCGATATATTGCATCGTGTCGTAAATACCCAGTCCAGCGTAAACTGAACCACCAGGCGAGTTCAAGTAAATCTGAATGTCTTTCTTATTGTCCGCACTCTCCAAAAAGAGCAATTGTGCCTGAATGATGTTTGCTACTGTATCATCGATTCCTGTTCCGAGAAAGATGATGCGGTCCATCATCAATCGTGAAAACACGTCCATCTGCGCCACATTGAGCGAACGTTCTTCAATAATATATGGAGTCATGGAGCCAATTACACTGTCGTAGGTCGTGCTGCTGATACCTCTGTGCTTAATCGCGTACTTTCTAAATTCGTTACCGTCCATTTTATTCTGCTACTTGTTGTTGTTTAAAACCAAGAATGCCGAATATCGCAATTAATGGCAATACACGGCATTCACTTTTCGGTTATTGGTTAAAGGTCATCTGTTAATTAGTTGGGAGATGAAAGTCATTTGGATTAACCCCATTCCTAACTGAATAACAACTAAATCAATAACTAATTGTTCTCCTGCGATAGCATTTCGTAAAACTTCTCGCTGCTTACTTTCTTTTCATTGAGGTTAGCTTTGCTTTTAAAAAGCTCCATCACCTTTTGATCATAAAGCTGATTGTTCATTTTTCTGACCTCAGATTCCTGCTTTAGGAACTTCTCCACCATGCCATCAACCATTTCATCGTCAGCTTGTTGCATTCCATAGTATGCGAATTGTTGCAGCAACTGCGCACGAATACCCGCTTTCAAATCGTCCAATGTCACCTTGATATCATTCTCACGAATCACCTTGTTCTGAATCAATTGCCATTTCAGGCCATCACGGTAGTTCGGGTACTCCTGCTCCACTTGCTCCTTGGTTGTTTTCTCCTCATTTACAGTAACCAACCATCGCTTTAAGAATTCGTCAGGAAGCTCCACTTTGGTATTCTTAATAAGTTCGACAACGATATCGTTTTTCAATTTCTTATCGCTTTCCTTGTCAAAATATGCAGCATAATCCTGCTTGATTTTTTCCTTCACTTCATTCAAGTTCGTTACCGAACCATCAGGATACATTCTCTTAAATAGCTCCTCATTCAATTGAGCGGGCATCAGCCGTTGGATTTTTTCGATTGTTATCTTGAAGCTACCATTCACGTTCTGAAGTTCATCCTTGGTAACGGCAAGCATAGCCGCCATATCCGATTGATTATCAGAGAAATCGCGGTAATCTACAGTCAAACTTTCCGCCAATTTTTTCCCGATCATGTTTTTTCTAACGTCACCTTCCAACTTGTCTATGGCGATGCTTGAGCTGTGGAGTACACCACCCGCTTTGATGCTTCCATCTTCATTCAACTCTACCCACTGAACCTTTACCAAATCGCTGTCTGCAATGGTATCGTGTTCAACCATCTCTCCGCTTCGCTTGGTTATGTTTTCCAACGAACTCTCAATATCCTTGTCTGTGGCCTCAATTTTGAAGTAATCAAACTGAAACTTACTGCCCAAGTCAAGATCAATTTTTGGCGCAAGACCAAGATCATAGGTGAACTCCATATCTGCTGGATTTTGAAAATCCGCAATTGGTTTCACTTCCTGTGACGGAAGTGGATTTCCAAGAATTTCCAACTTCTCGTTTCCGATATACTCGTACAATTTATTGCCGAGCATCTTGTTCACCGCCTCCACAAGAATGGTTGGGCCGTACATTTTCTTTACAACCCCAACTGGAACTTTTCCTGGTCGGAAACCAGGAAGTTTGGCCTTGCGGGCATGTTCCTTCAACATTTTTTCAACCTGTGGCTGATAATCGGCTGGTTGCAACTTAATTGTTACCCGTGCATTCAGTGCGTCAAGGTTCTCTTTGGTGATATTCATCATACTCAAAAATTTGTTTTACATCCTGTTTTTAGCAAAAAAAGGGACCTGCTTTTCAACAGTTCCCTTTTTTTTTGAAGTACGGATGGAGGGACTCGAACCCACACACCTCACGGCACCAGATCCTAAGTCTGGCGTGTCTACCAATTCCACCACATCCGCATACTTTGTAAGAACCATCCCGTTTTCGGGAGTGCAAAGATAATTTTCTTTTTGAAAAACAAGAACTGGTTTTTTATTGAAAAAGGGACGGGTGATGAGGGACGGGGGACAAGAGACAAAAGGGAAGAGATAAGGGACGCGGTGTGAGTTTCGCCCCTCGTCACCCGTCCTTCGCTCCTTAAACACAGCGTGCACAGACCCAGTTACTTGGTCAACGATGCTTGCAAATACGCATCCATCTGATCAAAATCCATTCCTGAAATGAGTTTTCCTTCCGGAGTGATAATGAATTTTGCAGGAATATCTGACACTCCATAATCACGGGCAATGGGCGATGCCAACAACACTTTGGCTTCTTCTACTATCTGGTATTTCCAATTGAAACCTGCCTTTTCAGAAACTGGTTTCCATCGCTTATCATTCTTCTCAAAAGCAACGGTCACGAACACCACCTCTTCGCCATATTTATCATGAAGCGCGGTAAGCTTCGGGAAATCGCGAATACATGGCCCACACCATGAACCCCAAAAATCAAGCACCACATAGTTTCCCTTCAGATCAGAAAGTTTGAAGGGCGAACCGTCAATCAGTGTGGTTTCAATCTCAGGTGCTAGGTTCTGGTCTGACGGTTCTGAGCATCCCATGACGAATATGGCAAGTGCAAAAATTAAAATGATTCTGTTTTTCATCATTGCAAACGTAAACACTGGCTTTCCAATTAAATTTTTGAACTTAAATCGAACTTTTTCCAACTGCCATTTAGACAAATGGCACACCCGCATTGCTACTTCCTGCATTACATTTATGTAAGTAATCGGAATTACGCGTCATGGAACATCTCACTACAAATGAGTTCAAGTTCAGGGCTTGGTCTCAGAAACAGGCTGAGTGCTTTATTGCACACATCCCCAACCTTCAATTTGATGCCGATTACCAAAAGTAGCCCGATTCGGGTACGGATGTCGTTGTCACGTTACAAGTATTTGCAAGCTTGGAACAACTAAACACCATTTTGGGAGGGATGAAGGACTTGGACATTATCAAAAAGTCAATCCATTCATCCGAACAATTCAAATTCCCCTAGCTGTTCATATTCACCTTATCCATCACTTCTGGTGCATGCATGGTTCCAAAAACCCTGTCCCAAAAGATGGTACTCAGACCGAAACCGCTGTTAGGTTCGCGGTAATGGTGCAGCAAATGGCTTCGCTTTACGCGTTGAAACCAGCCATTCTTGAAATTGGCAAAATGCGATGCAAAATGAATCAGGTCATACACCATGTATCCAAAGGTGAAACCAGCAAAGAAACCTGCGGTCAGTCCTTTGTCCATAATCACAGCATAAAAGATCCAGTAAAACACCACCGCTAGGGCTATGTTAATGGCAGGTGGCATAACCAATCGCAACGAATCGTTCGGAAAATCATGATGAACGCCATGGGCGATGTAATGAATCTTCTTTCCAAGAGAGGTGGTAAACTCCTTATGGAAAAAGAACCGGTGGATGAGGTATTCAATCAATGTCCAAAACCCATAACCTCCAAAGGCCAATGCTCCAACAATAGGCAAACTCACGCCAAATTCAAACGCAGACCGATAGATGAAGTAGCCAGTGATAGGCACGAACAGAATCGGGACAGATGTAAAATGAATTCGTGAGAAGAAGTCAAGAAAATTGCTCTTGAACATCCTTGGCGACTCATTTCTGTTTGATACGAATAGTTTTTTGCCTTCTGCCATGCACCAAAGGTAAAAACTCGAATGAGAGCGAGAAACGAAAAAAACCGGATAATGTGAACATTAATCAGGGCTTTTCAACATATGGTGATGTTCTTAAAACTGACTATTAATTGTTAAGATACTTTGGTTCGTGGGTTGAAGGACGGATTTCAGTAGTGGTCTTGGTCATTTCAATTCGGATTCTGTTGTCTCCGACCATTTCCTCAATCACGATTGTCTCTCCCATTTCGGCAGTACGCTTGTTGTTTCCGCGCTCTTCGTAAAATCCATCTGGATTGCAAATGAGCATCAGGTAGGTATCCAATCCCGGATAACCGGCCTGACCGTTGGCGCCACCAGGGCCACCCGCATTGCGAAATAAGCGATAGGTACCGTACCAGTATTCGTAAGGATTGATGAAATACTCGAATTCGTAAACGCCCGTGTTTGTTGGATAAAATGAACCAAGAACTGGGTTGTTTGGAATACTGGCGTTGTTGTCCCAATAACTGTAAGGAAGCGCATAATCGTAATCCACTCCGAAGTACGCATCGCCTGGGCGACCGTCTGGACCTTGAACAGGATCGACAACGTAGATGCAACTGGTAAATAGCGTAGAGGCTACTAGGGCAACACTTGCAATTTTGAATAGGCTTTTCATGGCGTTGGTGTTTTGGTATAATGACCTAAAACCAAAGGGTGTGCCAGTTTTGTTTTATTTGAATAGGGGATTAGTTGATTTGTGCTGCATCCTTCGATATACTTCGACAGGCTCAGCACAGACATTTTTTGCAAAAAAGCAAAATCACTCAGGATGACCCAGTGTGTGAGCCGATGCTACGCGATGGGCCATCCTGAGTAGCTCTTTTTAGGGCGTATCGAAGGATTTAGAAGTCAAAATCACTATTTTTCATCAATGGTTAGGTTTTACTGGACATATATCCTCAAATGTTCTGATGGTTCGTTCTATGTAGGGATGACGAATAAGCTTGACCAACGAGTTCTGCAACACAACTCAGGTACAAATCCTGATTGCTACACTTTTAATAAAAGACCCGTGGAATTGGTGTATCATGAGATGTTTCAAAACCCAAATGATGCCATAG
Organism: Flavobacteriales bacterium; assembly: GCA_041687875.1. Lineage (GTDB taxonomy): Bacteria > Bacteroidota > Bacteroidia > UBA10329 > UBA10329 > UBA10329. Next base: position 7,018 of record JBDNJH010000217.1, read on the forward strand.
CTTTTGAGAAGAAACTAAAAGGATGGTCACGTGCAAAGAAAATAGCTTTGATAGATGGGGAGTTTGAGAAACTTCCTCTGTTGTCAAAAAAGAATTTCAAGAAGTGACAGGAGCGTTGTCGCACCATCCTTCGATACACCACGCCCAAAAGCGTGGCTACTCAGGATGACCCCGTGCGTTTCTAATTAACTCACCCCCTAATCAACTCTATAAACTACTCACAATACCGCTTAATAACATTATACGAATCCGTCAAACCAAGCTCACCGGCAAGACTCATGTCTTCACAACCTTTGGTGATTTTTCCAAGCAGAATCCGAATCAATCCACGATTAAAGTTTGCTTCAATGAAGTTCCCGTCTGACGAAGCGGCAAGTCCGAACTGCGTTTCGGCTTCTTCATACCTTTCGGCAGTTACGAGCAGCAGCCCCAAGTTGAAATGGGCAAAGCTCATTTCCTTGTCCAGCTCAATCACCTTTCTGTAATCCATCTCAGCGCGGGACAATAGCGATTCCGTTCGGGCCTGATAGGCCGTGTCAATCACATTTACCGAACCAACAAGCACTTCATAATCATCCTGATGCTGCTCCAATTCTGCTTGCAGCAACGATGCCCGCGCAAAATGACAGGCCACTTGCTGACCGTCTGATGCCAAGCACGCATTCAATCGTTCATAGGCCGAAGTATAATCGCCCGCCATCGCGTAGAGTGCTGCAAGACGAATCAACTGAGCAGGTTCGGGGTTCGGCCTTTCGGTTATTTTTTTCAGCAATTCAACCGCATCTTTCACCTTCTCTTCCTTTTTGGTGATGAAAGCAATGACGCCCATGTTGTAAAACGGCTTGTTGAAACCATCATAAACGGCAATGTTACGATCAGTCTCGGGAAATGCGGAAATGCGATAGAAAGGTAGCAACCGTACATCCACCTTCTGTTGTTGCAGTTTCCCCACTTCCTGCTGCACGGGTTCAAAATCGCCCTTCAATTCGGTGAGTTTCATCAACTTGATATTCTGTTCAAACTTCACATCGTCATCCGACATCGAAAGCATGCGTTTAATGCCTTCCAGTTCCTGCACAGCCGCATCAAAACCATCGCGGTCTTTGAGAAGGCGAAACACCTCTATCCTATTCTCATGTGCTTCTATAAACTCCGGAAACAGCTCAATTGCCTTATTGAAATCAACCAATGCTGCACGGTAATTCTTTTGATTGTAGAGCATATTTCCGCGATTGTAAAAACCGAGAATATTGTTCGGATTGAGTTGAATAACGCGTTCATAATCTGCCAATGCCTCGGTCGGCCTTTTCATGTCAGAAAGAATCATTGCCCGATTAAAAAGCACCACGGCATTGTCTGGAAACGCGGTCAACACATCATTCAGGTCCTTCAGCGCTTCCTTTGGCTTGCCCATTTCGGCATACGCTGCTGCGCGATGGAATACAGGTAACTTGTTCTCCGGATCAAGCTTCATTGCCTTTTCAAAATCCGAAATGGCATCCTGATAGTTTTCCAGTTTGAACTTGGCAATACCGCGATGAAGTACAGGCCGCATGTTTAAGGAATCCATCTTCATGGCCTTTTCAAAATCCTCAATAGCCACGTTATACATTTCCAATCCAGATTTGGCTTCGCCTCTAATCAGATAGGTGTCTCCTGTCTCCTTTTTGAGGTCGATAATCTTATTACAATCGGAAATCACATCCACATATCTATCTAACTGAAGGCTTGCCAACGAACGGTTAGAATAGGTTCGCCAATCTTCATCATTCAACTTAATGGCCTGATTGAAATCGGCAAAAGCATCTTTGTAGTTGAGCATCTGACTGCGGCACACGCCACGATAAAGGAACGCCTCGTAGTTCTTAGGATTGAGTTCAATGGCTTTTCCGAAATCCTTCTCTGCTCCAATAAAATCTTCCAACTCATATTTGGCAATTCCCCGTAGGAAATAAGCCTCCGAATTGAACTTGCTTTGCTGGATGGAACGATTCAGGAGTTCGATGGCGGAGGCGTAACGCCCTTTACTGATTTCGTAGCGGCCTTGACTGGTGTAGTTTCCACCCGTTTGAGCCATGCCGATTGTTGCCGCCATCATCAAACCAAAAACCATTATCCATCTTCTCATAAATATCGCTACAGCCACTTGAGACTGCGAAGGTGTTCAATCGTTTAATGAATCGGAAAATTACAAATGGGTTATTGATTATTGGGTTATTAGTTATTGGTATTGAAACTGACCAGTCCATTCAGGCGAGGATGCTGCGAATACCACCGTCTCTGCTAGGTACGTTATTGCGAAGGAGGTACAACTGAAGCAATCTCTCGAAGCACAAGAGAGATTGCTTCGTTCCTCGCAATGACGGATGCTGCGGGGTGCCGTATCAACCACTTCGTTCTTCCATCTGACGTCAGATATCGGACATCTGACATCAGACATCTCAAAGAAAACCGCCCATCCTCCACCTAAGGCGAAAAACAGGCGGCTCACCCCGGCTATCCAGCGAGACAGCCTATCAAGCCGAAGCCGATGGGTGTTTCTATTTAGCCAAACTATTTACGCTGCCGCTCCAAGAACTTGGTTTACCCAAACCGATGGCACGCATCTGAAATTCATGATAAACAGCAGATTGCAAATTCTAAATTACCTGACGTGAAGACCCCATTGAATTCTCCGTGACCCATCTATCCGTAAAAGGTGAAGGAATAGGATTCTCAGGAGATGGCATCGGATTACTACTAATAACTAGCCGATGCCGCACCTGATAACCCGAAGCTCCATCCACATTATCGCAGACCACTTCTACGTTGCCCAATGCATCCATAATCTTGGTTTTTACATTCCCCAGAATACTTAAGCTGCCCTTAGGAGTAGGCAAATTCGCCAACGGAAATCCCGTGGTATTCAGAATCTCTTCAACGCCATTCCCTTTCTCATTCACGTAGTTGCAATAAGGCCGCATCACATTAAAGATATTCGTCTTTTTCTGCTTCAAGGTGGCCTTTGTGGTCTTGCCACCATCTGCTGCAGCAAGGTTAGCCGCTTCCATCTCATCAACATCCGCAGCCAGTAAAGGGTTGTGCAGATTACCTGCCACTGGGAAATTGGGGTTTGCGGTCATTTTCTGAATGATACCCCGGCAGAAAGGCATAATCTCTGCCACCGTGAGGCCATAAAGGGCCAATTTTACTCTTCTCCTTTTCATGATTAGGATTTTTTAGAGTGATACAATGGTTGGCTGTCCCGTTGTAATTGTGATAAACTCATAAACCCATCGTTTATTATTTTTTGCCGCGAAAAATATTTTTTCGCCCCTGCCCCACTTGAACCTACAACAGCATGTCGTAATCATTGAAAAACTTTTTTCATGGTCATGCTAGGTTTTAAACTGGTCGTTGCAGACTTTTATTCAACCATGCTAGGTTTTGGAATGGTTGGTTTATAAGCTGGAACGGTTGTGCTGGTTTTTGAAATGGATGGAATACAAAAAATTCCTTTCATCCTTTATATCTTAGCAGCCATGGATAACAAAGGCAACGCTGACATCAAAACAGCCATCGACTCAGGCGCAATAAGATGTGAGCCTATGCAATGGGAAGAGCGGAACGTGATATTCCTCCGTTTTTCGTTCGAACCAACACTCAATTCCCAGACAAAACGATTAGCAGGTGCCAAATGGTCAAAACGCCAAAAGTCGTGGTATGTGATAGACAACACCCACTACCGACAACTTTTCGGACTGTCGATGAAAGACCCTTCCAATAAGACACCTGACCGCATATCAGAAATCAACCATCAGGCATTGACTCGGTTCGTAGAAACCATTCGTTTAAAAGGCTACAGACCACATACAGAGAACACCTACCGCAATGAGTTTGCAAAATTGCTACAGATTTTAGGAAATGTACACATAGATACACTTGACCCCGAACGCATCCGCAGCTACATGCTCTACTGCACCACCGAACTCAAATTGAGCGAAGCGCATTTGCACAGTCGTCTTAATTCAATCAAATTTTACTTTGAGAAAGTATTGAAAAAGGAATCCTTCTTCGTTGACATACCGCGACCAAAAAAGCATAGCACCCTGCCCAAACACATCAGCCCCAGAGATGTGAAAAAACTGTTTGAATGCACAGAAAATCTAAAGCACAACACCATGCTTAAGTTGTGTTACGGTATGGGATTGCGTGTTTCGGAAATAGTTGGTCTTAAGGTAACAGACATTGATAGCGGCAACATGCAAGCGCTTATTGAGCGCGGTAAAGGCAAAAAAGACCGCTACGTGAACCTGCCCGAAAGCCTATTGGAGCAGCTTCGACAATATTTTAAGGAATACCGCCCCAAACAATATTTGTTTGAAGGACAGTATGGCGGACAATACGGCACGCGGAGTGCGCAAAAAGTGTTTAAGGACGCCATGACAAGGGCGGGTATGAACAAGCAAGTAGGCATACACGGCTTGCAACACTCCTACGCCACACATTTAATGGAGTCAGGTACTGATATTGGTCATATTCAAAAACTACTTGGCCATAGCGATATCAGAACCACCCTCATCTACGCCAAGGTTACAGACCGAGATACCAAGAAAGTGAAAAGCCCGCTCGACAACCTATGAATAAGGTTCGTATTCCATATATTTCTTGTGCCTCATCTGAGGTTCGTAATCCTTGTATTCAAAAACCAATTAGTTGATATTAAGGTATTTATATATTAATACGCAATGGTTGATCTTCGTATATTTACGAGTTATGTGCAACCCTAAAACGACCGACAGTGCTAACATTGGACAGACAGAAAAACAAAATACTACCAACGCTTCGCAAAATTAAAAGAGCTGCAAGCCGACACACAAGCCAACGCTTTTGCAGCACATTTAATTTTGCCCAACCGCACCAAAAGCCCACCCACCAACCGACCAGTGGACAGCGGACAATTTGAGAGCAACTTTTGACAATAACAGGGTTTAAAAACTTACCTTAGCGACCAATAAAAAAGAGAAATAAATGTTTGAACAGACTTTTAAAAATATAGACGACATAC
>JBDNJH010000218.1:0-14031 GCA_041687875.1 Flavobacteriales bacterium
CACCTTCTTGGCCGAACCTACAACCTTGCCAGCTTCGCGATTTTGTCCTTCGTAAAGTGCCGAAACACTCGGATATTTTGAACGAATAACAGGCATAATGTTCTGCTGAATATCGGCAAGCACATCGCTAGCACTTTCTTTCGGGTCTTTGAGGTCGGCATCTACCTTAATCTCGCGTTTTCCGTCTAAGTGATTGATGCTGATTTCGCCCCGGTCGATGGTGTAGTCGGCAATTTCCCTCAATGGAACACGGTCACCTTTGGCAGAAACGATGCGCATATCATCCAAGTTTTTGATGGATGAGCGGTTGTCGCGTTCGTAGCGCACCCACACAATTATTTCGTCTTGTCCGCGCTGAAAACGCTGTACTTGAAGCCCGTTGAATCCAGCACGTACCTGACTAATCACATCATTCAAGGTAAAACCAAGCACATAAGCCTCATCTTTCAGCGTTACTCTAACTTCCTTTATACCAGCAGGGTCGTTGTCGCTTATATCGCGAAGCAGAATGTTTTCCTTTAACCGCTCTTTTAGCTCAATTTTGGCAGCTTTCAGTTCTGCGATATTGTAGCTGAGCAGCGAAACCGAAACAGGCTTTCCGCCAAAATTTGAACCCGAATCGAATATGAGACTTTCAGCAGATGGATGCTCACCCGAGAGTTGAGCGATTGATTCTGCAATGTCTCCAGCAGTGAAATCGCGTTCTTCTCCGGGTAAAAGATTGATCTTTAATGATGCATTTGCCGTTCCCGGACCGATGCGTTTGATGACATTCTCGATTACTTGCTTGTCGCCCGTTTGTTTGGCGCTGTATTCTTCGTTCACTTTCCAAGTTACTTCTTCGATAATCGAAATGATGGAATCGGTTACCTCAGGGTTAATGCCCTGTGGCATTTTCAAGGTTACTGTAACCTGATCGGAAGCAATAACAGGGAAGAAGGTGGTTTTGATGATGCCACCGCTGATGGCACCCAAAGTGATCATGAACAAGGAGATGATGATGGAGAAACCAAGAATCTTGTAGCGCATGAAGAAATGAAGGAAAGGACTGTACAACCGGTCGCGCATAAACTCCATTGCCTTGTTTCCCCACACGTTGAACGCGTAGGTTTTCTGAGTTGGTGATAACGCCTGCGAATGCGCCACGTGAGCCGGAAGAATAATCAACGCTTCAATGAGTGAGAAGGCGAGTGTCAGTATCACTACAATCGAAACTTCTCCGAAGAATTCTCCAATCCTACCATCCAAAAAGAAGAAGGTTGAAAACGCGATGAGCGTGGTGAGAATGGCCGAAACAATGGCGGGCATCACTTCCATTGTGCCATCAATGGCGGCTTGGATGCGTCCTTTTCCTTTCTCGTGATGATGGAAGATGTTCTCTGCAATCACGATTCCATCATCTACCAAAATCCCAATAACGATAATCATTCCGAAGAGGGAAAGCACGTTAATCGTAACATCAAAATAAGATGCAAACATGAACATACCCATAAATGAGATTGGAATTCCGAAAGCCACCCACATGGCCAATCGTGGTCGAAGGAAGAGCGACAGGAAGAAGAGAACGAGCAAAATTCCTTGCACTCCGTTGGTTAAAAGCAGTTCTGTTCGTTGCACAATGAGTTCCGAACGGTCGCTGGTAATGCTGATTTTTACATTATCGTGCTTCTCATTAAAATCGTCTGCGTAACCCATTACCTTTTGAGCCGCCACAATCAAGTCTTCGTTGTTGGTGGTGCTTACTGCTAACGAAACGGACGATTCGCCATTGAAATAAGTTCTGTCTGGCGATTCTGACCACACATCGGCAACCGTGGCCACGTCTTTCAAGCGCACGATTCCGCCCGTTGATTCGGTTTTAAGAATGATGTTGTCCATTTCGTTCCCGTAATAAGAGCGATTGTTTACACGAATGAGGTAGTCTTCCGCTTCCGTTTTGATGGAACCACCCGTTACCAGAATATTGTTGCTGGCAACAGCCGCAGAAACTTCTCTGAACGTGAGGTTGTAAGCGCGCAGTTTTTCCTCATTAACCGAAATGGCAATTTCCTCGGTAGGAAATCCTTTCAGCTCAACTTGCGATATACCGTCAATACCGCGCAGGTCGTTCTCCACTTCGCGGCCAATTCCTTTCAGTGTTTTGAGCGAAATATCCTTGCCACTTACCTCAAATTCAATGGAAACATTGAGGTTTTCGTTCTTAGCCACAACAGGCGGCTCCATTTCTGTGGGGAAGGATGGAACCTTGTCTACAGCGTTCTTCACATCGGCCAAAAGCGCGTCTATATCATAGCCTTTTTCAGATTCAATAGTAATAAGTGCGGTGTTTTCTGATGATGCCGAAGTAAAGCGGTCAACGCCCACCAATCCGCGCAAATTGTCTTCAATTTTCAGCACCACGCCTTCTTCCATTTCCTGCGGAGACGCGCCCGGATAGGCCACCAAAATGGTAACAATTTTGGAATCTTGAAGTGGAAAGAAGCTCGATTTGAGCGAGATCATCCCAAAAATGCCCAGTACAACGCTGGCCAAAATGGCCACGTTTACGGCCACGGGATACTTTATAAAATGCGATATGATGGACTTCATTGTCTTATCAGAATTTCAGATGAAAATTCAAGAACACTAATTCTCGAGCACAGCTATTTTCATTCCCGGAAAGGAGCTAGGAGGCATTTTTGTGAGCACCAAATCGTTGTCTGTCAAGCCAATTACCACAACCGTTCGTTCGTTGAAATACTTGGTTTCTACCGTTTTTTGAACGAGCAGCGAATCCTTTGCCACATACACCTGGTTTTTGCTAAAGAGAACGCTTCGGTCAATTTCAAAAGCATTTTCAATCTCAGTGGCTGCAATTTTTGCTTCTAAGAACATGCCTTCTTCCAACCCAGCACCCGAAACCTCGATGTATACGTTAATGGTTTGCGTACCGGCATTCACCATTGCATTGATACGTGTTACTTTTCCAGTCCAGGCGCTATTGGCTTTGTTTGTGGCATGAAGTGCCACGCGCTGCCCAACTTTCAAGTATTCAATCATCGAAATGCTAACTGGCATTTCCATTTCGTAAACGGAAGTCTGAATGAGCGTTCCAAGCTTCTGTCCGGGGCGGATAAGTGTGCCAGGCGTAACCAATGCTTCGATAAGAATACCATCAAACGGAGCAGAGAGGCTGTATTTGGCCAAGGTCAATTCCATGTTTTTTACGTTGTAATACGTGGTATAGATGTTCCGTCCTGTGATAAAGAGTTTCTCTTTGTCTGAAGCAGGTTCGGGTAGGGCAGGGAGTGTGTTCTTCATATCCAATGCAGACAGAAAGGAGTTCCAACGCTCAAACGCATCGGGAAAATCCAAACGAATATCTGCCAACGCAGCCGTTACCATGTTTTGCAAACTACTTTTCTGAGCCATCAGCCCTGCGCGGTACACTTCCGAATCAATGGTAACCAAGCGCGAACCTTTGGCATAACGCTCTCCAGCCTTGAAATTGCCTGAGCTGGAGGTCATAATGCCTTGCACTTCGGCATACAATTCCACACGATTTTTAGCGGTAAGCTTGCCCGTGGCAGTCATTTCAATGGCCACATTGCCATTTTTTACTGGTTGCACGTAAACGGCTGTAATCTGTTTTTCCTTCTTTTTTAGTGGAGGCTTCTTGCTGTCAGACAATTTTGTCTTGAGAAGAAAACCTCCCGCCAAAATGGCTATACTTACTACTATAATGATGATTTTTCTTACCATTTTCTATTTGTTGTGTATGCAACTATCTATATGATTTCCAATGTTGTCCTGAATCTTTTTCATAACATTAATAACGGTTTTTTGATTTTCTTCCGATATACCTTCTTGCATGTGCATAATCACTTCTAACAAGATGGGAGTTGTTTCGTTCAGCACTTTCTCGCCATTCTTGGTCAAATGAACAAGATTCACTCGTTTATCTTCCGAAGAAGTAATTCTGGCAACGAGGTTTTTCTTTTCCATCGTGCTCAGTAAACGGGTCAAGCTCGTTTTGTCACGATCGGTTAAATAAGCCAGATTGTTTTGCGGAAGTGGGCCATCATGAAACAAGGTCTTCATCAAAATCACCTGCTGACGGGTAAGGTCGATTCCTTTCTCAGCCATTTTAGAGGCTATAAAATGGTCGATATGCTTCATGGTCTTACCGATCCATGGCAGCATTAGATTCTCCATTCCAGGAAATATTCCTTTTTTCATCTCGAAGACAAATGTATGTAATATAGTTGCATGTGCAACTAAATAAATGTTAAAACATTGATTTCTCACTTCGCGCGCGAAATTGAAAGTGCATCTTCCATACCTTCGCGCACCTCAAAATGAGCTCAAAGGATCCATACGAAGCACTTCGCTATCCTCAGTTTAGGATATTCTTTATCCTTCGTTCTGCGCTGGTCTTTGCGTGGGCCATGCAATTCGTGGTCATCGAATGGGAGGTTTACAAACTCACCAAAGACCCTTTGTCCCTTGGTTTGATTGGCTTAATGGAAGTAATTCCAGCCATGTCGTTGGCGCTGTTTGCAGGCCACATAGTTGATCAATCGGAGAAACGGAATCTGTTGGTCAAATGCATCTTGGCTTTTCTGGTCATCAGTTCCGGATTGTTTCTTTTTACATGGCCTGTCGTGACCGATAGCCTAGAAACCAACGTGCTGATAGGAGGCATTTACGCCTTGGTCTTCTTTGGTGGTATTGTTCGTGCTTTCATTGGGCCAACGGTTTTCTCGTTGTTCTCTCTTATCATTCCTAAAAAGACGTATCCGAATGGAGCTACTTGGAGCAGTGTGGCGTGGCAATCTGGCGCTGTGGCTGGGCCAGCCGTTGGAGGCATAGCCATCGGTTTTTTTGGAGTGCATTGGTCCATGCTGCTTATTGTGGCTGTAGCACTTGTTTCCCTCATCCTTCTTCTCCGAATTCCAGCTCAAGCCATTCTCAACACGAAAAAGAACGAACCCATCGGGAAAAGCCTCAAGGAAGGCATCGATTTCGTGTTTAAAACTAAGGAGGTTCTTGGGGCAATTACGTTGGATATGTTTGCTGTGCTTTTTGGTGGAGCCGTTGCATTGCTTCCTATTTACGCCACAGATATTCTCAAGGTCGGTTCGGTCGGGTTTGGCTTTCTGCGAGCTGCACCTGCAGTCGGTTCATTCCTTATAATGATGGTGGTTGCCTATTTTCCCTTGAACAATCATGCGGGTAAAAAACTTCTTGCTTCCATCTTTGGTTTCGGTTTGTGCATCATCGTCTTTGGTCTTTCCGAAATCTATTGGATTTCTCTTGTCGCTTTGTTTCTAAGTGGAGTAACGGATGGTATCAGTGTGGTTGTGCGGCAAACCATTCTTCAGTTGTATACACCTGATCATATGCGAGGTAGAGTTTCTTCTGTTAACTCAATGTTTGTGGGTTCAAGTAATGAGCTGGGTGCGTTTGAAAGTGGTCTCACGGCCAAACTCTTCGGAACTGTGAATGCCGTTGTCTTCGGTGGCGTCATCACACTCATGACCGTTGTCGGAACGGGCGCATTGATTCCAAGTCTTCGGAATCTTGATTTCAATACCTTCTTGAAAGACAAAAAGCAAGACAATCTAAGTTGTTGACCGAGATTGTTAAATCCACCGTCAACAACAGTTCCGTATTTCTGACCGTTAGTGAGTTTCTCAGAGGTGAGTAGGTTCAATCATCAGACTGATAAGTATCATCTCTGTCAATTGGATTACTCTGCAACTTGGACGTTCACTAAAGTGTCATAAAATGTTAGTAGAAGAAGCAATGACGGTTCATACAAGAACTGTGAGTCCAGATCAAAGTCTGAGTGATGTACGAAGGATTTTTGAAGAAGAAGACTTTCGTCATTTACCTGTTATGGTAAGCGAAAGGCTGGTTGGTATGATAACCCTTACTGACTTGATGAGAGTAACCTATGGCGCTCACATTGCCGAAGCAGATTTTGAGGTTAATGACCTCATTCTTGAATCTACCACTGTAGAGGAAAGCATGAGTAAGAATTTGAAAACTATCGAAATGGGTGCAGACCTAAAGGAAGCTGCCAGAATTATGCGGAAGTATAAAGTGGGATGTGTTCCTGTGGTTGAAGAAGGTCAGTTACGTGGATTGATTACGACCACAGATATTCTTTCCGCATACATCGAAACTGAAGCTTGATATAGCGTCTTTGTTCATTTCTCTAGACCATTAGTTTTTGACCAAAATATATGCGTTCAGCGAAGTGGCAATCAATAACCACAAGAAGTAAGGCAGCATCAAAAGTGATTTCAACTTCATCTGAGGCCAAAGTCCAATGAGGAAATAGCCCATCAGAATGGCAAGTGAACTGATGATTATGAGTCCGAACGCAACTTGATGGAATTTGAAAAAAATCGGGTTCCAAGCCACATTCAGTATCCATTGAAAAGCGAAAAGACCTATGAGGAAGTTTTTGTTCTCCATTTGCCCCCAAGCAAAAGCCATGTAAAAGGAGAATAAAACCATGATGGTGGTCCAAGCGGCACCAAAAACCCAACCTGGTGGCGTCCATGGAGCTTTATTCACATTCTGATACCATTCGCCCGTAACTTCGCCACCCATCAGAAAACCTCCAATTCCGAGTGCGGCAAAATTGAGGACGAAGAAAACGACTAGCGATTTAAGCATGTTAGTTTGGTTTTTTTGATTGTGCAAGTTAAACAGTTGGCGTGTTGTTTCGTTTAATAGATTCAGTTTAGCTGAACGAATCCAAATCAACTCAAAAATAGAGGTAATAATTTATGGAAGTATATCAATTACAATTAATTGAAACGGCTGTTGCCTTTTTCGGTTACATGGTTTCGCTGCAAGTTGCCAAGCGAATTATTGAAGGGGCAGCAGTCAAATATGAGTACCCTAAACCGAGGGTGAAGATTACTATGAAGATTGTGCAAACCGTATTCTTCATGCTCTTTGCTAGTTTTATGCTGTTTATTTGGGGTGTTAATCAGAGTGAATTAGTCTATTTCATCACATCCTTACTAACCGTTGTAGGTATTGCTTTTCTGGCCCAATGGTCTATTCTATCCAACATTACCGCCACGCTTGTTATCTTTTTCAATCATCCTGTAAAAATTGGAGATACGATAACCGTCTTGGATAAGGAGTTTAACGTGGAAGGCCGTGTGAGTGACATCGGTATTTTCTTTCTAATCATAAAAACCGATGAAGGCGACCAGATTACACTACCAACCATTGTATTTATGCAGAAAATGGTAAAAAAGAAGACAACGTGATGCGTAAAACAGTTCTATTATTTTTCGCCCTGTTCAGTAGCATTGCTTCCGTATGTGCACAGCAACAAGCAACAATCATGTCTTATAATGTGCTCAATTTTCCTACTGGGAATATTGCAGGAAGAGAAGACACGCTTCGTAAACTGATTAACCATGTTCAGCCCGATTTATTTCTCATGCAAGAGTTGAAATCGGATAGTGGATTACAGTTGATATTGAACGAGAGTTTTGCAGATTTGAGTGCAAACTACGAGGCTTCTACTTTTCTGCCTCAGCAAAGCAATCCGAGTAGTAATTTTAAACTGCAGCAGGCCATTATCTACAATACAGACCTTTTTGGTTTGGCTTCCGAAGGCTTTTTAATGACCTCGACACGAGACATTAATGAGTTTAAACTCTACTATAAGAGCCCAACACTTGCGTCTGGAGCCGATACCATTTTTCTTTACGTGTTTGTTGCGCATTTAAAAAGCAGTCAGGGTGCTGCAAATGTGGCAGAAAGACTTTCTATGGCGCAGACATTTTCCACTCATTTGGCCTACCTACCTCAGAATGCCAACGTCATTTTTGCTGGCGATTTTAACGTATACACCAGTACAGAACCAGCTTATCAAGAACTACTCGACAACACGAATGCTATTCAATTAAAAGACCCCATTAATACTCCTGGTAATTGGAATTCGAGCAGTTTTCAGCCAAAGTCTGTTCTTACGCAAAGCACAAGGTCGTCAGCCATATTTGGTGATGGTGCAGGAGGAGGGGTTGATGACCGATTCGATTTTATCCTTTTATCTACCAATACGTTCAATAATTGGAATACGGTTGTCTACGAACCCGATTCGTATCATGCAATGGGCAACAACGGCACATGCTACAATCAAAGCATCACTGCTTGCGCTGGTGGCGATTGGCCAGATGAAATTCTTTCGTCTCTCTATTTTATGAGTGATCATTTACCCATTGTTCTTAACCTTAATTTTGGCGTTGGCTCGGTAACCGTCAACGAGTCTGATGCGCAGAACTGTTCGGCATACATGAATGCAGAAACGCTTGAAGTAAACTGGAATTTTGATGAACGTGTAATTGTGCGTATCACGGATCAACTTGGCCGCGTCTTTTATGAAACTCAAACGAACTTGCTTAACGGTAAGAATCGAATCGACTTGAGCAATTTGAATCTCAAAACTGGTGTACATATCATTCAGGTTTATTCAGAGAAAAATCAGCTTCAAGTAAAAACGCTCAAGCTCCCGTAAACTTATTGTTTCTTGTGGCCGATTGAGAAATCGTTGCTGAATAAACGCTAGCCAAATGAACATCCTATTTATTTGTAGTGAAAACAAGGATAGAAGCCGAACAGCCGAAAGTATTTTTAGCGAGAGCGAAGAACACGTGGTGCGTTCTGCAGGAACATCATCTTCGGCAAGAATAAAGGTTAGCGAGCCCATTCTGCTTTGGGCAGACATGGTCTTTTGTATGGAGGGTAAACACAAGGAAATCCTGACGCAGAAGTTTGAAACAGCCACGCGCGACTTGCGCATTATCGTTCTCGATATTGAAGACGAATACAAGTATATGCAGCAAGAACTTATAGAAGAGTTGGAGGATGCGACTGCGCCTTATTTCTGATTCAACCGTTACCAAATGTCATCAAAATCAACCACCACCTCCGGTGTTTTAGGATGCGCTTGACAGGTAAGAACCAACCCCGAAGCAACTTCCTTATCTGTAAGCGAATAGTTGAGTTCCATAGTAACTTCTCCTTTCTTAACTCTTGCCAAACAAGTGCAGCAGACACCACCTTTGCACGAGTACGGTACATCCAATCCAGCACGGTCGGCTGCGTCTAAGATGGTTTCATGGCCGGGTTCCATTTCAAAAGCGAATTCATCACCGTCCATTATTACAGTAATTTGACTTTTTACCGTTTCGCTGGTTGTTGCCTCCGCCAGCGGTGGCGTGGCAAATCCCGCAGTTGGATTGGTTGTGCCGAAAAGTTCAAAATGTAATCGTTCCTCTTCAACACCTTTTTCTTCCAATACCTTTTTTGCCGCGTGGATTATCTCCTCTGGCCCACACATATAGAAGGAGTCCACTTCAGCAGGATCAAATAAAATCTCGCTGAATTTGCGAATTTTCTCTTCGTTAATCCTTCCACGGAAAAGGTCAGAACCCATTTCCTCTTTGCTCATCACATAATGAATTTCCAATCTGTCTGGGAAACGGTTTTTCAGTGCATTAATCTCATCCACATAAATAATGGTAGATGCATACCGATTGCCATAGAAACAGGTGAATTGACTTAAAGGCTCGGTTTCCAATACATGTTTCATCATGCTGATAATAGGCGTAACGCCACTTCCAGCACAAAAACTTACGTAATGCTTCTTGTTCGAGGCGTCTGTATTTATCACAAATCGACCACGAGGTGCAAGCGTATTGAGTCTGTCGCCAACTTTCAATTCGCGGTTAGCGTAGGTAGAAAAACGTCCGTCAGGTACTTCTTTCACACCAACACGCAATTCACCTTCTTGCGGAGACGAACTGATAGAGTAGGAACGTTTCAGTTCCTCACCGTTCACTTCATGCTTAAACATGACATATTGGCCTGGAAGAAATTTGAACTCTTCCGCCAGTTCTGCCGGAATCTTTAGTTTGATGGAAACGGCCTCAACTGTTTCTCTCTTTATATCAACAACCTCAAGCGGGTGAAAAGTGGCCATGCAAATGCGTTTTTTGTTCGGACAAATCTATCATATCTGTAATCAAGGACAAGTGATACTCAGCTTTTGTTAAGACTTAACCTTTTCCGTTTTTACAAAGCCCAAAACTTCCGCTTCATTCAGCAAAGCATCACTCATTTTATAGGTGAGCCAATAGTTGAGAACCAGAACGTATTCCTCCTTTGTGGGATTGAGACGGAGAAAATCCAACCAAAGCAGCGCAATGGTTAGTTCGGCCAAGTAAAAGGCCACATCTCGTGAGTAGGCCACCATATCTTCTGCCGACTTTGCACTAGAAACAAAGCCAAGAAACGTGTTCAGTTTAGTTCCAATGGTTGCATGAAAATCCTTCAATGAGGCTGGATAATCCTGCTTCATCAGTTCTTTGGAGTAAACCGCAAAAGCATTTAATCCATTCTCTTTTTCTGCTGCGCGAAGCATATCTAATGAAAGCACGTTGGTCGTTCCTTCCCAAATGCTCAGCACCTGCGCATCGCGCAACATGGAAGGAATGCCGCTGTCTTCCAAATAACCCAAGCCACCGAACATTTCAACGTATTCCGAAGCAGATTTGATGGCCTGTTTGGCGGTATACAATTTGGCTACTGGCGTAAGTAAACGAAGCAACGATTGCTCCGTTTCTGAAGCCAAATTGCATTCCTCTTTCCCAAGCAATCGTGTGAGAAAAAGACCTAATATTAAGTTTGATTGATAGGTGATTTCCAGCTTTTTCAGGCTCTTCTCATACAATATATGCTGACCGATTTTCTTACCAAAAGCCTCCCTCTGCGTAGCATAAGCCTTTGGCAGCGAATACGCTCTCCGCATGTAAGAGACGGCACTTACCGTATTGTAAATACGCGTGATGTTGAATAGCGTAGAAATCGTTTTTACGCCTTTGCCTTTCTCTCCAACCAATCTTGCTTTTGCTCCTGTCAATTCCAACTGAGCCGTTGGCAAGGCACGTGTTCCGAGTTTGTCTTTGAGCGCTTCCACTTCGATTCCGTTCAGCTTTCCATCTTTGTTTCTGATAGGAAGATAAAACACCGAAAGTGGGGCGCGTTTTCCTTCTTGCGGCTGCT
Source organism: Flavobacteriales bacterium (assembly GCA_041687875.1). GTDB lineage: Bacteria > Bacteroidota > Bacteroidia > UBA10329 > UBA10329 > UBA10329. The sequence goes on from JBDNJH010000218.1 coordinate 11,083, forward strand.
CAGTCGAAGCCAAGGTGAACGCCATATTAGCCGTAATGGCTGATGTGAACCATTTGTGGCCTTTCAATTCGTAATGCTCGCCATCAGGATAGGCGAATGTCATAGACCGCGACACATCCGAACCCCCTGTCCGCTCCGTCATCCATTGTCCGCTGGTCTTGAACCTCTCCGGATTTCGCGAGGTCAACCCTTCAAATGGCTCATCTTTCAGGAATTTGTCGCCAAAGAGTTCAATCAATCTTGCTGCTCCGTCTGTCATTGCCAACGGGCAGGTGTAAATGGCCGAAGAAGCCGTGAACATATACAACTTCACGAACTGATACAGCCTTGAATATTCCTTTTGCTCGCGTTCGTAGCCAATCGCAACCAGACCGTCTTCAGCCGCTACGCGCTCCAACCGTTTCCATCCCTCAGCAACTTTGATCTCGTCCACGCGGTTTCCCCACGCATCAAACTGCGTGAGGGTTGGTTCGTTCATTTCCGCATCGCGGGCCCAAACAAGGAAATCGCGCCCCACGCGTCCCCCAAATCGCTTCAGGTCGGGTCTAATCTCTGCCAAAATTTGTGCAGGCAAATACGTTTCGAGGTAATGATTGAGGAAGGTGTCGTCTTCAAACTCATTCCCAAGTTTGGGTACTTGCTGAATGAAATCGGAATAGGGCGTGTGTTTTTTCATGGTACGTAATTGTGTGGCTAAGTTACAGGTCTTCCGTCATTGCGAGCGGAGTTTACGAAGCGCGGCAATCTCAACCGGGAGATTGCCGCAGTTGTTTCTCGTTCGCAATGACGCGCTCTGAGCGCCCAAGCACGACCCCCCCTCTTGTTTTAATTGGTATCAATTTTAGTTCGAAAGGTTTGCCAAACGGACGTTTGAGGCAATAGCCCCAAAGGCAGTGGCGTTAAAGCAGCAAGACCATTACCCCATTCCTGTTCTGAACTGCTGGTGTGGGCAGTATAAAAAGAGAAAGGGCGTTCCGATACATCGGAACGCCCTTTCAGAAATCAGGTTTTTGAAGCCTTATTAGTTCCGCAGAAGGTCAATTTCAACATCAATCTTATTGTCGATAACCATATCGGCCATTGTTGATTTAAAATCTACTCCATAGTCCATGCGGTTAAATGTTAAGATTCCCGTTACGTGCTCATCTGTAACCGTTACGTTTTTTACAGTTTCTTCCTGCGTTTTTCCACGAACCGTTAGATTTCCAGTTACTTCTGTACCGTCTTCTGACACTTTGGTAACATCAAATTTTGCTGTTGGGTAATTTGCAACATCAAAAAATTCAGCAGAGGACAGATGGTTTACCAACTTTTCCTTGGTTTTGTCCTTCTCTGGGTTATAATTGTCATCAAGTGGAATAATGGTTTTTAAATCCACTACGAAATCACCATCTACGACTTTCCCGTTTTCAACATCCATCGATGCAGAAGCAAGTCTTACGTGTCCATTATGAGCATACATTTTCATCATGGAACATTTCCAACCAACGGTGCTGGCTGCCGCATCTATAGATGATACCGGTGTCATTTCATCTGTTTCTACTGTTTCTGTTTCAACCTGCTTGTTGGCATCTGTGTTTGAGCAGCCCATGAGGAATGTCATTCCTATTGTTGCAGAGAGAATAAGTTTGTAAGTTTTCATTTTTTATTGGTTTGGTAGAATACGACCGTTTTGCCCGAAACGTATCCTGTTGTTTACTATGTCTCGACATTGCAAGGACTGAAATGTTCAATAGAAGACTAAAAAAAATTATTGAATGGCCCCTAGAGCGACCTTGGCTTCTGGGTCGATGGACACATATGCAACCCAATCAGCTGTTTCTAAAGCGGGAGGGAGGACGATAGGATTTCTCAAATAGTCCAAGCGTTTACCGAGAAAAATGCAGCTTTTCCAGAGGAATGCGATGAGCGATTTTTGGTCAAGATTCGGATGTACGTGCGGCTTCACCAGGCGCTCGTGATAGAATGGATAAAGGTTTCAATGTACACCCGAATACATGTGATGTACATCATGATACCCGTTGTTGAAAGCGAGGGTATTGAAAGTCCATCCGGTGAAAGAACGCGAATGGTTGTATGGGTGATTTTCATCGCAACCATCATGTTGCCAATAATTCGCTCCAAAAATTCTCCACAAGGCATAGATGTTCGGTATGATGACCAATAAAAGTGCCCGTTGCCAGTCCAATACGAAAAGTCCCACTTTGAGGAAGAAAAGCAACGTAGCTTCTACTTTATATTGTGAAGACCAGATAGGTTTGATGTCCTTCATGCGTTTTACAAATCGCTTCTCAGACTTCATGATATCTGGTAAGACAATGAAGGATAGAAGCAGTTGGTTCAGTAAATTCCATCTAAACCGTGCCTGTGTAGTCCGTATGGCGTCCTTGGCAGTTTGAACATGCTTATGGTGACTAAGATTGTGACCAGGAACGAAACCGCTGACAGGATTACCGTGAATTGCCGATAGATAAAGTTGAAACGCTCGGTTCCAGTTCTTATCCCTGAAAACAGGTACGTGAATAACGTTATGAATAATCGTTACAATCACGAACTGATAAACACAATTTGCTGCAATCAATCCAAGTTTCCCAAGCCATCCGAATTTTGCAAAGAGAATCCAGCTTATTGGTAGGAAAACCGCTTAGGCGCCAAAAGTTGCTAGCGTTCGGTAATCGGCTTTGTATCTAAATGAGGCAGGGTTGGCTCATAGCGTAAAAGTAACCAACAGAAAAATATTGCTTCGCGCTATTTCAAACCGTCCAAATGCACATTTTTTACCGCTCTGCCCGATGGATCATTTATGTTCTTGAAAGAAGCGTCCCATTCCAACACAATCGGTGTGCTGCACGCGATGGAAGGAACCGAAGGAACCGTCAAAGCGGCAGATTCCGAAGGAAAGTGCTCTTCGAAGATGGTTCTGTAATGATATTCCTCCTTATTCTGAGG
>JBDNJH010000219.1:0-2633 GCA_041687875.1 Flavobacteriales bacterium
CCAAATAGCGGCTTGGGAGTGTATAAGAATGTGACATGTAAAGGATTTTAATGGTTGCAATAAAAGTAGAGATTATTTCAATTACGATGATTCATCTGCAAAACAGGAGGGAATTTGGCTAGGGCATGGCCGAAACCGATGACTTGAGATGGCTTTTTAGGAGGGTGAAGTAGGGGTTTGCCGTGGTAAAATCTAGGCACTAATTGGTTGTTTTTGTGCGTTGCTTTTATTTCCTCCAGCGAAGCGGTCTTTTCAAGGGTATTCTCGCTAGCACGGAGAAGCTCTCTTTGCAGGTTTCGTAATGGAGATCATCGCCACTGGTATTTTTAACATTTTGCTTTGCAACCAGCAATAAAGAGCAGCTGCCCAAATAGTAAAGGCAACCTGCCTCTAGTTGCAATTGCTAGGGGTGGGCTTCAGGAGCTAATACCAGTACAAACTCTCCTTTGATGGGATTGGTTTGGTAATATTCAATCACCTCTGGAATGGTGCCTCTAACCGTTTCTTCGTGCAACTTGCTAATCTCGCGCGAAATGGAAACAATCCGATTTGGCCCAGCCGCTTCGAGTAATTGAGCAAGTGTTTTCATGATGCGATGTGGGCTTTCGTACAACACGCTGGTTACATCCTTTCTTATCAAATCGGCAATGCGTGTTGCTCTGCCTTTTTTATGCGGAAGAAACCCTTCGTAGTGGAACTTTTCGCACGGCAATCCGCTGTTTACCAGCGCAGGAACAAAAGCGGTAGCACCTGGCAGCGTTATTACTTCGTTTCCTTGTTTTATGGCTTCCCGAACAAGTAGAAAACCAGGGTCTGAAATGGCGGGAGTTCCCGCATCACTAATTAAAGCAATGGTTTGTCCAGTACCCAACGCATCCACCCATCGACCCACAACTTTGTGTTCGTTATTGAGATGGAACGCGCTCATCTGCGTGCCGATTTCGAAATGCTTCATCAGTTTACCTGATGTGCGTGTGTCTTCAGCCAAAATGTGGTCTGCTTCCTTCAAAATTCTAATGGCTCGGAAGGTCATGTCCTCCAGATTTCCGATGGGTGTTGGAACGATGAATAGTTTTCCCATCAGAATGTGGCAACAAAATCGGTAAACAGTCGGAATAGGTCTTCAAACTCTGTGAGCGGCAATGTTTCTGGCAGGTCATACACATCGTGGTAGGCCTGAATGCCGCCCATCGTGTACACATAAAAGCACGGAACTCCGGCTTCTGAAAATGGGTAATGGTCTGAAATGGCCGCCTTGCCGCGCTTTTTAATGGTTGTCAGATATTCTCTTTCGGTATTGATTTTGGAGAACAACTCGAACTCTTTGCTATGAACCGCTCCATTCACCACGGTTATGCCTTCATCTCCCGTTCCAAGTATGTCTAGATTGATGAGGAATTCAATGTCTTTCAATGGAAAAACTGGATTTCGAACGTAATTCATGGAGCCGACCAGACCAGCCTCTTCCCCAGCAAACGCAATGAAAGCAATGGAATATTTGGGTTCATTTTCGGGCTTTGCGTAATGCTTCGCAAGGTTTAAAAGCATGGCTACACCACTAGCGTTGTCGTTGGCTCCGCGGAAAATTACATTCGAACCCATCTTGCCCAAATGGTCATAATGTGCGGTAAAGACAACGAACCGATTTGGGTGTTCGCTTCCCTCAACATAGGCCAATACGTTCTGTGTTCTGTGCTTTTTATCAAATTCGGCCTTTACATCAACCTCTATGGATTTTGCACCAGAAATCCATTTATCATGCGAGACGATAAATTGCGCAATTGGTGCTTGTTGTTTGGAAACAGACCAAGTCAACTTTGTGTTTGACAATCGGATAATTCCTTTTGCACCAGCTTTCTTAAAACCATTGATGAGGGACATTCTAATAGAAGGTGGAAGTGCTGCAATAAGACTGTCTTGCACAACCACAAATCCTTTGTAGCTGGCGGTGCTGTCAATTACACGGCCAGATGGTGCAATCTCCGGAAGACGATTTACGTATGTCAGTTCGTACTTACCGCGCACAGAAGGCGCATCTGCCTCTATATGAAAATCGGTTCCAGCCGTTAACGGTTTCCCATCAACAGAAAGCACAACCGTGCTCGGAAACGAATTTACAGGCATGGTAAACGGCTGATAATAGTTGAAATCCCAAGCATATAGGTCGTTGGCTTTAAACTCCTCCTCAATGTAGAAGGCCGCTGCATTGTCGCCATCTTCTACGTAACCTCGCCCGGCAAATTCATCGGAACACAAACGGCCAAGAACTTCACGGGCGTAATCCATGTCTTGCGAAACAGCTTGCTGGGTAAAAAACAATAGTATTACGGAAAGTGCTTGTTTCATTGAGGTCGCTAATTTACTGGAATTCGATTTCCAAGTGGTTGGCAGCTTGGACTTCATCAATCCTGCCAAAAAGAACCAGCCGCCAAGAAGTATTCATAAAGCCAAATGCAATAAAACCAACATTTGTTCTGCAACCAGTTTAGCAGACAATAATGAACAGTTTTCCAAACCCCCATTACACCCAAAGTTGTATAGGGGTCATTTTTTTGTTTTGAAGTGTTGAGAACAAAACGAAATGGATTAAGCCAACACGGCTGTAGAATTGCATAGTTGATTTAGAGTTAATC
>JBDNJH010000220.1:0-8174 GCA_041687875.1 Flavobacteriales bacterium
ATTCTTGCTCACGTTTCCATCGATTACGTGGAGCCCGTTTTTCTAAAAGACAAGGTAAAAGTCTATATGCGAGCTGGAAAAATAGGAACAAAGAGCGTGGTGCTCGAATGTCTCATTACCAAAACCGACAAAAACGGAGAGCGCCCAACCGCCAAAGGCACGAATATCATTGTGGCCTTTGATTACGTGACAAACAAGTCTCTTCCAATTCCTGAGGATTGGAAGGAAGCTATGACGGAAAAGTTGTTGGGTAGCTAGTCAGAAAACAATTCTGCTAGCATTGGATTCGAAAACTGTGAATTTGGATCCATCACATTTCTAAGCTTCCTGAATTCATCCCACTTTGGATAAACAGATTTTAAATAATCAGAACCCACGGTGAATTCCTTTCCCCAATGCGGTCGGGCATTGTGCTGGATGGCTAGCTGTTCAAAGTCAGAAAGTAGTTCTTCCCAACCGCGGTTGTCGGCATTGTAGGCTCCTACGTAAACGCTATCGCGGCCATAGCACGGACTCAGCGCAAAATCATCGCCTTTCACGAATCTTATTTCCTGAATGAAATTAATTAGGTGACCTTTTTCTTCGACCATCTGCTTGTATTGGCGGAGTAGCGTAGGAGTGAGGTTGACATCAAAGGCCCATTCTGTTTCGCGGTGAACGGGAGGTTCTGGAACGTTAAAAACCTTGTAGCTGCGTTCAATGCGATCCACATCGGGCAGCATGCCTTTTACAATTTGCTGGTTGATCCATTTTCTTCGGATTGGTTTTCGGTTGGCCCACCAAAGCATAGCTCTGTAGGCATAAACCGACACCCATTCGTCCATGAATTTTTGTCGAAAACGGCTATCATTCTCAGGTTGATAGGTCGTATTGTAGCGATAGACCATCATCTTATCGGTATGTGGAAACCACCACATTTTGATGTGATTTTCGTGCTTCACCCATTCGAGAATGTTGTCGCACACATCTTCAAAATCCATGAGTCCAGAGCGCTCATGAAGATTGAATTTGGGAACCACCGCGATGGTCATTTCGGTGATGATGCCCAAAGAGCCAAGAGAGACAAGAGATAAGTGAAAAAGTTCGGCATCTTTCTTTCTATCAATTTCTAGCGCTTCGCCATCGGCTTTCACCAATTTAAATCGTTGCACTTGCGAAGCCAAGATCCGATGATGAATTCCAGAACCATGTGTTGCGGTAGAAATGGCGCCAGCCAAACTTTGTCGTGCAATAGAACCAAGATTAGAGAAGGCGTAACCAGCATTCCAGAGCTGAATATTGAGTTTGTCCAGTTTCGCACCAGCCTCAATCGTGGCCAGGTTGGTCACCGTGTCAATCGAAATAATCTTGTTCAGATTATCGGTTGCCATCAGAATATCATCCGATGGCACCAAACTGCTCCATGAATGTCCTGTACCGATACAACGAATCTTCCGGCCTGACTTTACCAAGTCGACCACATCCTGCGTGCTTTCGGGCATCGCCACCTCATTTGGAGTGAAGCGAATATTACCAGCCCAATTCTGCCATTCCATGGTGCAAGTTAGGGTTTGATGCATCGAACTCTAACCACATCGAACCCTAACCTCAAAGATTTACCATCTTTACGCGTCATGCTACTAAGCTTTCAGTTCCTCATCAGGCGTACAGAATTTCTTCTCTATCCATTCACATGGATTGTGATTCTGTTGTTGTTGGCTTGGTTCACTTACAATCCGAAGAGGAGAAAGCGATTGCTTGGCTGGGCTTTGGGTCTGCTTCTGGTCTTTTCCAATTCTTTCATTGTGGATGAGTTTGTTCGGTTTTGGGAAGTGGAGGTGGTTGCGTTGGATGCCATCGACCCCAACATCAAAATGGCCATTGTCCTTGGCGGTGGCGTGTATCACGATAAGGAGAACGATAAGGTGAAGTACGGTAAGAATGCTGACCGTTATCTCTCGGTGCTGCAACTGTATAGGAAAGGCAAGATTGAGAAGATTCTAATTGCTGGTGGACCTGCCAATTATATGGAGCCTTGGGCAAAGGAATCGGAAATCATCAAAGATCTGTACGTCATGTGTGGAATTCCCGCAGAAGACATTCTTGTGGAGAACCGCAGTCTGAATACCTACGAGAACGCGCTTTATTCTAAAGAGATATTAGAACAAACAGGTGAGGACAAGTTCCTGCTTATCACTTCATCAGCCCATATAAAACGGGCACAAGCTTGCTTTGAGAAACAAGGAATATCTGTGCAAGCTTATCCTTCTATGAAAGGAGTTGGCAACAGACGTTGGGAACTGGATTATCTACTTGTACCATCCTTAGACAACTTTTCTAAGTGGAGAAGTTTGATTCATGAATGGATTGGGTTTGCGAGTTACAAGGTTCGAGGTTACGTGTAAGGTGATGCGGTTAGGGTTCATGCATCGAACACATGCTTTCGATGTAGTAAGGGTTCGATGTAGTAAGGGTTCGATGCATCGAACCCTAACATTCGATGTAGTAAGGGTTCGATGCATCGAACCCTAACATACTTGGTGCCGAACCCTAACATGCCGAGACATCAACCGCCATCTGTTCGAGAAGGATTGTTCTTGATGTAAAGCCTGTAGGTGTTCAGTTCTTCATAGCTTCTGATGATGCGTTCCCAATAGTTGCGTGTCCATGCAAATTCAGGATGATGTGCTCTAATCTTTCTTGAACATGCAGCCTTGAATCCACCGATAACGACTCCTAATGTATTGGCATTATCACCGAAATTTGAAGTGTAGAGTTCGTCCAAGGGCGGCCAGGGCGAACCTGCGAGCGGCAAAGTTGGATTGCCAATAATCAAAATTCCGTGGATGTGATCTGGCATTATAACGAATTCATCCAAGGTCAGCCTTTCACGGATGGTGTTTGTTTCCATTCCTCCCATACCAGTTTGCCTACTTCTGAAAGTTTTATCTCTCCATCAAGGATACGGCCGAACCACGGAGCACGGTCCTTTGTGACAGCCGTGAAGAAGTAAAACCCATCTGCCGTGTAATCGTAACCCGCTAAACGAATGGTGTGACGGTTTCCGCCCATGAATCAGTTTTTTTTCGGTGAGAAAGTTACGGACGGAAAAGGTTCGATGTAGTAAGGGTTCGATGCATCGAACCCTTACTTCGATGAGGTAAGGGTTCGATGCATCGAACCCTAACTAGCTGACGCATCGAACCCCAACTAGCTGACGCATCGAACCCCAACTAGCTGACGCATCGAACCCTAACTAGTGGCCAACTGCTCTTCCAACGCCTTGATCTTCGCCTCTGCATCAGCCTGCTTGCTGCGCTCAATAGCGATAACCTGCTCAGGAGCACCAGCCACAAAACGTTCGTTGCTTAACTTTTTTACCACAGAGTTTAGGAAGCCCCTGGTGTATTCGAGCTCTTTCTGAAGCTTTTCCTTTTCCTCACCCGCATCAACCAAACCTTCTAAGGGAACGAAGAACTCAACGCCTTTAACCACGAAACTAGCAGCAGAAGCGGGAGCCTCGGTTGCCGAAGCAATGGAATCCAGATTGGTAAGCTTTTGAATGACTGGGTTGAACTTTGTAAGGGCTTGATGCATCAAGCCCTTACTGTCATCTGCTCCTTTAATCAGAAGTTGCAGTTTCTCTTTTGGAGCAATCTGTTTCTCATTTCTGATTCTGCGGATTTCCATGATGGCTTTCTCTGCCAATTCAAATCCAGCAAGTAGGTCTTTGTCAACAGGTGCAACGGCAGGCCAAGCAGAGATGATCATGCGGTCTTTTTCAGTACGTTCGCCCATCAGGTCCCAGATTTCCTCTGTGATGAACGGGGTAAAAGGATGCAGCACCTTTAGTAGTTGTTCCAAGAAATCTACCGTGGCATTCAAGGTAAGTCTATCAATTGGCTGTTGGTATTCTGGCTTCACCATTTCGAGGTACCACGAGCAGAAATCATCCCACACCATCTTGTAGGTGGTCATGAGCGCATCGCTCAAACGGAACTTATCGTAGTGATTGTTCAGTACTTCTAATTCTTGATTGAAGCGTGAACGGAACCATTCTATGGCAATTTTGGTCTCAGCAGGTTGAGCCAGAGTTTCGTCAATTTCCCAACCTTTTATTAGTCGGAACGAGTTCCAAATCTTGTTGCTGAAGTTTCTTCCTTGGAGGCACAATCCTTCGTCAAACAAAAGGTCATTTCCTGCTGGTGATGAAAGCAGCATTCCAACACGAACACCATCGGCACCATATTGCTCGATGAGGCTGATTGGATCAGGAGAATTACCCAACGACTTACTCATTTTTCGTCCTTGCTTATCGCGGACAATGCCCGTTAGATATACGTTTTTGAACGGAAGCTCACCGCGATATTCGTAACCAGCCATCACCATTCGGGCTACCCAAAAGAAGAGTATCTCTGGTGCGGTAACGAGGTCGTTTGTTGGGTAGTAATATTGAATGTCTTTGTTGTCTGGATCCTTGAAACCATTGAAAACCGAGATGGGCCACAACCAAGATGAGAACCATGTATCGAGCACATCTTCATCTTGACGAATGTCGGTAAGTTGCAGTTCAGGAAATTGCGCTTGCAGCTTTCCGAACGCTTCTTCTAGCGTTTTGGCAATCACATACTCTCCGTTGGGAGCATACCAAGCAGGAATACGTTGTCCCCACCACAACTGGCGGCTAATGCACCAATCGCGCACATTCTCCATCCAATGATTATACGTATTGATGAACTTACTTGGGTGGAACTGGATGTTGCCATTAACCACATTCTCCAACGCAGGTTCGGCCAGCTTCTTCATGCTTACAACCCACTGCTCAGAAAGCCGTGGTTCGATAACCGCATCCGTACGTTCCGAGTAACCAACCTTGTTCATGTATTCATCCACTTTTACTAAGTGGCCTAGCGCATCCAATTCCTTCGCAATCTTCTTACGAACAACAAATCGGTCTTCGCCAATGAAGAATTGAGCAGCCTCGCTCAATGTTCCGTTAGGGTTGAGGATGTCGATGGTTTCGAGGTTGTGCTTCTTACCAAGATTGTAGTCATTCTCATCGTGTGCTGGTGTCACTTTCAAACAACCCGTTCCGAATTCGATGTCAACATATTCATCCTGAATGATCGGGATGCTACGGTTTACCATCGGAACAATGGCGCGCTTGCCATGCAGATGGGTAAATCGTTCGTCATTTGGGTTGATACAAATCGCAGTATCACCCAAAATGGTCTCAGGTCGCGTGGTGGCGATGGTCAACCATTCCTCCGTGCCCTCCACTTGATATCTCACATAATAGAGCTTGGATTGAACCTCTTTGTGGTTCACTTCCTCGTCTGAAACCGCGGTGAGGGCAGAAGGATCCCAGTTTACCATGCGGTGACCTTTATATACGAGGCCCTTTGCGTGCAGGTCGATAAATACATCAATAACCGCATCGCTCATATCATCCTCCATCGTAAAACGCGTGCGCTCCCAATCGCACGAAGCGCCTAGTTTCTTCAATTGTTCTAGGATTATGCCGCCATGTTTGTGCGTCCACTCCCATGCGTGCTCCAAAAATTCCTCACGACTAAGGTCCCATTTGTTGATGCCTTGCTCTTTGAGCTTGTTTACAACCTTGGCTTCTGTGGCAATGGATGCATGGTCGGTTCCAGGAACCCAGCACGCATTCTTGCCTTGCATTCGCGCCCTGCGCACCAACACATCCTGAATGGTATTGTTGAGCATGTGGCCCATGTGCAGCACGCCCGTTACGTTTGGTGGCGGAATGACAATGGTGTACGCCTCGCGCTCGTCTGGCTCGGAATGGAAGTACCCTTTCTCCATCCAGTAGCTGTACCATTTGTCTTCGGTTTGTGTTGGGTCGTACTTGGCTGCAATCTCGCTCATCATCTCTTTTTTGAAGGTCGCAAAATTAGGAATTGTGAGGCGTGTTGAAAGGAGGAGTTAACCGCTCTGCAAAGACCAACGCGTCTCTGATTGGACTCTTTGTCCAAACCTCGAATTTATATAGCACTTGGCTTGACATGGAATAGCCACAGAAACACAGAATGCACAGAGGGTTTCATAGAAAAATTCGCTTCTTTTTTTCTTCTGTGCATTCTGTGTTTCAGTGGCTGAAAAAATGTTTATCCATGTAATGGGATAAGCTTATACCCAGCGCTTCGCAGATCTCAACATCGGCTGTTGATAGATTGACTGCCGCCACCCGTTATAAAGCACAGCTTCCCGTTACTTTTCGTCATGCAACTCTCCACCCTCGACTGGTCCATTATCGCGGCCTTTTTCATCGTCTCACTCATTGTCGGAATCTTCGTTTCGCGCAAAGCGGGCTCAAGTTCAACCGAATTCTTCCTTTCTGGCCGCAACATGCCGTGGTGGTTGCTGGGCGTTTCGATGGTTGCAACAACCTTCTCGGCCGACACGCCAAACCTCGTAACCGACATTGTGCGCAAGAATGGCGTGTCGGGCAACTGGGTTTGGTGGGCGTTTCTCCTTACGGGAATGCTCACGGTATTCGTCTATTCTAAGCTGTGGCGCAGGAGCGGATTACTCACCGATCTTGAGTTCTACGAAATAAGGTACGGAGGCAAGAGTGCCGCCTTTTTGCGCGGATTTCGGGCGTTGTATTTAGGCGTATTCTTTAATGTGATGATTATGGCCACGGTGTGCTTGGCCGCCATGAAGATAGGAGGCGTGATGCTCGGGCTTTCGCCTTATCAAACCCTACTTATTGCCTCGGTGGTAACGGTGCTCTATAGTATGATGGGCGGTCTGCGAGGCGTTATCATCACCGATTTTATTCAGTTCAGTCTTGCCATGGCCGGAACCATTTGGGCGGCCGTGTACCTAGTAGATTTACCACAAGTGGGAGGATTAACAAACCTGTTGGCAAAGCCAGAAGTGGCCTCGCTTACCAATTTCCTTCCCGATTTCTCGGATACCGAAAGCCTCATTCCGCTGCTCATTATTCCGCTTGCGGTGCAATGGTGGAGTGTGTGGTATCCCGGAGCTGAGCCTGGCGGAGGTGGCTACATCGCGCAGCGTATGCTGGCTGCCAAAAACGAACAGCACGCCATGGGTGCCACGCTGCTCTTCAATATTGCCCATTATGCGTTGCGACCTTGGCCTTGGATACTTATCGCCTTATGCTCGGTGGTGGTGTTTCCAACGCTCGATAGTATTCAGGTCGCGTTCCCTAATGTGGATGCCAGCATCATCAACGATGACCTTGCCTATCCAGCCATGCTCACGTTCTTGCCAGCCGGATTGCTCGGATTGGTGATTGCTTCGTTGGCAGCCGCGTTTATGAGCACCATCTCCACGCATCTCAACTGGGGAAGTTCGTATGTGGTCAATGATTTTTACCAGCGATTTATTAAGCCCGAAGCCACCGAACAAGAACTGGTGAGGGTAGGTAGGGTTTCTACCATTGTACTGATGATTTTGGCCGCGCTGTTTGCGTTGGTGCTTACCAACGCGCTTCAGGCATTCAATATTTTGATGCAAGTGGGAGCCGGCACAGGCCTTATTTTTATCCTGCGTTGGTTCTGGTGGCGCATCAATGCTTGGACAGAAATCAGCGGCATGGTCATTTCATTTATTGTGGCCATTGTGATTGAAGTAATTGCGCCTAACCTCGTCCCACCTAACTTCAAATTGGTGGTAGGAGTGGGCATTACAACCGTAGGCTGGCTCACCGTTACCTTTCTTACGCAGCCCGAAACAGAAGAAACGCTTCGCGGATTTGCCAAGCACGTAAACCCAACTGTTGGGTGGAAAAACTACCGCTCCAACGAAGTAACTGCTGTTGGAAATCTCCCCTTGCAGGTAATGGGGATGTTCTTGGGATGTGTGGTGGTTTATACCGCACTTTTCGCCACGGGCTCGTTCATTTACGGCAATACGAGCCTAGCCCTTGTGCTTGGCGGTACTTCTATCTTTTGCATGGTAGGGCTTGCCACACTTTGGAAGCGGTTTTAGTGAGGGTTTTATGCATCAGGCCCTTGCTGTTAGGGTTTGATGCGTCAAGCCCTTCCAGTCTCCAGTTATTACACCCTTTCAGGGCCATGAATGTATCGTTTTATCTCATTAGCGCAGGCCGATGCCCCTTGCTCGTATATGATGCCCGTTCAGGGCAGCACCGTTCGCGCAAGTGTTAAGCGTAGCGTCACTTGTGCGGAATAATACAC
>JBDNJH010000221.1:0-5401 GCA_041687875.1 Flavobacteriales bacterium
GCATATTTGTCGGCAAGCGGCTTCTCAAAATACAACCTTCCTGTTCTGCGAATGAGAAAATCGGATAGGTCATTCACCATTTCGTTGTCTACGCAATAGCGGATTTCGGCCAGCAGAATAGCCAGCGTTCTGTCTTCTAGTTTGAGGTCGATAGAGGCAATAATCTCATGCGCATTGCTTCCGTATTTATGAAAGAGGCCATTGAGTTGTGGTTCGGTCAGTTCCGTTTGGCCAACCTCAGCCAAAAATGCCTTAAAGCTGTGATAAAGACCTCCAGAAAGCTTTCTATTGGAAGATCGGGAAAGCGTAAATGACCTTTTTTCTTCCACCTCAAGTTGCCTAAAAGCGAGGTCGACCGTGCGCTCGGCCATCTTGCGATAACCGGTCAGTTTTCCGCCTGCAATACTTATTAATCCGTGTTCAGAAATGAAGATTTCATCCTTTCGAGAAAGTTCAGATGGCGACTTTCCGTCTTCGTGGATAAGTGGTCGCAAACCTGCCCAAGTTGATTGGATATCTGCTTGTGTCAGCGGCTCAATATCAAAAGCGTTATTCGTAGCATTCAGCACATAATCAACGTCTTCTTGCGATACGTGTGGCCGCTCGATATTCTCAGTGTAATTGGTGTCGGTGGTGCCAACGTAGGTCGCACCATCCCGTGGAATGGCAAAAATCATTCTGCCATCTGGCACATCAAAATAAACCGCTTGTCGCAGCGGAAACCGTGCATGTTCAAAAACGAGATGAATTCCTTTTGTGAGATGCAGTCGCTTGCCCTTCACTACTTGGTCTTTTGAACGAACAGTATCAACCCACGGACCGGCTGCGTTGATGGTGCGTTTTGCCTTTATCTCGAACGTATCTCCGTTTCTCAGGTCTTTCACTTTGGCGCCACCAATATGTTTTGTCCTGTAAATGAACTCCTCAAATTCACAATAATTCAGCAGCACAGCCCCATCTTCAGTGGCTGTTTTTGCCACCTCAATTACCAATCGGGCATCATCGCTGCGATATTCCGAATAGATTACGCCAGCTTCAAGACCTTCCTTTTTCAGCAGCGGCTCTCGTTTGAGCGTTTCCTTGCGGTCAAGTACAGATCTGCGTTCGCTCCGCTTCACTCCAGCCAACCAATCGTAGGTGTAAATACCTACAGATGCCGAAGTCTTGCCAAACGAACCGCCATCCGTGATTGGTAGCAGCATTTTTTCAGGAATTACCAAATGTGGGGCGTTATGGTAAACGGTTTTGCGCTCGTGGCCCACCTCGCGCACCAGCGCAAATTCTAGCTGCTTCAAATAGCGAAGACCTCCGTGAATGAGTTTGGTGCTTCGGCTGCTGGTTCCTGCAGCAAAATCCTGCTTTTCTACCAGCGCCACTTTCAATCCGCGACCTGCTGCATCAAGTGCAATTCCTACGCCTGTGATTCCTCCTCCGATAACGAGAATATCAAACGTCTCCTTTTGGAGTTCTTGGATGGTTTTAGAACGGTTTTTGGAAGAGAACATGAATCGAATTTCTAGCCGCGAAGTTAGTAGTTCGTTCGCTTTGGCTTGAAGCTAAAACATGAAAGAACTGTTATTGTTTGAACAAACCAGAAGCAGGCTCAAGACTAATATTCTCGTCACCTTCTTGATAAGGCAAATACGTGATTATGAACTGAAACATCTCGTCCGTGGTTTTCATGTCGCGGCTCAAAGGTTCTACCACCGTTCTTGGTGGGTCGTAAGGATTATTCGGGTTGTCAAGCGTATTGTCATAGATCCCTTCGACATGAATAATTGAGCCTTTCGGAATCTTCAGCATTTGATGAAATGTGTAGAAATACTGCCATCTAAAATCCCATTTCGGAATGGAAATGAGTGGTATTTTCTCTCCACTTGGTGTAGTTGCCCATGCTTTGAAACTCCGTCCAATCAAGTGCATATGCGGATTGATGGTAAGCAGCGAAACATCTTGCGGAACGGTGAAATTGGTTTCAACCTTTATTACTGTGTCGGGCGGCACGACCAATGGCGGCACAATTTTAGAAACTCCGAATGTGCCCAGAATCCATTCTTTTACTGGACGTTTAGGTGGTCCATTGGCATAAAACACGTTGAAATACGATTGATCATACGCATCAACAGGCGAAGGCCCGTAGTGCATATTCATGATGAGGAAAGCGGCTTTTCGTGAAACGGCATAGCTCCCAATTCCTTCGGGGTAAATTGCAGGTAGTACGCCCGGCAGGTAATTGCTGATAGACGGAGTGAGGGTTGGAAACGTGCCATCATCATTTGCAAGAGCAAGTGTTTTGTAAGTTTCGTTGGCGGCCACGTTTACATCGGTTACCACGTGTTTTCCTTCAAAAACAGCTTTCTTTTTGTCGAACTCGTAATTGAGCAAATGACCGTTCATGTGATGCACGAGTTCTCGGTTTCCGGGTACAAATTCAATGAGGCGAATAAAGGTATCGTGCGGAATTTCAAAGGGCACTTTTATCGCCATAAACTTGTCGAGGTTGTTTCCTTCAAGTAAGATGGAATCGCGGAATGGCACAACCAAATCGGGCTTTCCAAACATGGAACTTTCTACAAAATGAGGAGGTTCGGGAGCTGCGCCTTCGCCTTCCAATTTACCGTCAGCTACCCATTTGGCGAGCATGGCAATCTGCTGGTCGGTGAGGAAACGCTCGCCCACAAACGAGCGATAATGAGGGTCGGCAGGCCAAGGCGGCATGTAGCGATCTGCCGTTACATCACGAATCATTTTGGCTCGTTTTGCTACATCGCGGTACTCAATCATCTGAAATGGTGCGCCACCATTTGGCCGATGGCAAGGCGAACAATTCTGATGGATGATGGGAGCCACATGCTCGTTGAACGTGACTTTTTGGGGGAGGTTGAAATCCTGCTTTTGGAGTTGACCGCAGGATGAGAAAAGTAGTATGAAGAGTAGCAATCTCCCCCAACCCCTCGTGAAAAGGGCATTCCCTAGGAAGTGGCAGATCAGCATTAAAACCGCATTTTTCCAACTCACCCCCGTTCTCCGCATAGCGGAGAACTTCCTCCTCTCTTGAAAGAGAGGGGGTAATCGCCTTGGCGATTGGGGGTGAGTTAAAACAGAGTTGTCCAAACGCAGTTGAACTGGTCTATTTCCAATGCCTGTAGCTGCTTGACCCTTCATTCAATCACGCAGCCAACAGGTTTGGTATGCATGGGGTGGATGGATTTTTCATCGCGCCAAGCAAACAGGGCATTTTTTAAATAATGGTCGCTGACCTCCAGTTTCTTTTTGCCAAGCTCATTTACCCAGTTGTCAATCTTTCCGGAGTAAAGAATTTTTGAGTTTGAATTCAACACAAAAACTTCGGGTGTAACAGTGGCCGAAAGGGCGTTTGCCAACTCGTTATCAGCATCAAACAACAAGTCAAAACCAAGGTCGTATTTGAGTTGGAAGGCCCGAACCTCCTCTGGGGAATACCATTCCTTTGAAAAGATGCCGTAGAACTTCAAACTGTCCGAAGCGAATGCGGTTTCCAACTGGCGCATGGCAAGCGTGTAATTGATGCAAAGTGGGCATTCGGGCGATAGGAAATAGACGACAGTGAGCGCGTTTGTGCTTGGGTCGATGTGTGTTTCGGTATTGTTCAGATCAGCGAGCGCAATACTTTGAATGTTTGGCTTGTTTCCGCAGGCAGAAAGGAATAGGAAGGAAACGAAGATGAATGACCGCATGGGGTCAAAGGTGAAAAGATTGGGGGAAAAACCCAGTTTTTGTCACACGGACAGACGGTTCGATTTCGTTTGTCATTCCGAGGTTGAGCCTGCCCTGAGCTTAGCCGAAGGGAGGAATCTTTGTGCAGGAAAGAAGAGATGCTTCCTTCGTCAGCATGACAACGGACGGCAAACCCCTACAGGTTATTCAACCTCCAAGCGTATTCATAGAACGAATATTTGGGGTTGAGTTTGACCTTTTTCAGCAGATATTTCTGGATGAATGGAATCACTTTGTCTTTGCCGCCAAAATCGGCTGCGTACCAATCGAAAATCTGAGAAACCTTGGCATTTGGGCCTTCTAAACGGATAAAGGTGGGGTCGTTGATCACCTTGCGTGTCTGGCTCTCAATCTGAGATTCGAGTTCCGTTCCAGTGTAGGCAAAAGAAGCCAACTTTGGACAACCAACAGCGGCACAAACAAGCACGAAATGCAAGCGTGCATCTGGGAATTGGGTTGCTAGTTTTACTTTCTCCAAGTCGTTCAATGTAGTTTTTGAACCACGCAGATTGAAGGTTTGCTTATCAAAGAAACCATCAATTTTCAGCGGGCCTTCAACGGGATAATTCTCTACAATTCCTTGAATTACAAATAGGTTGTAGGCATTGATAAGGAAGGCTTTTTCCTCCTCAGCTTGGTAGGTTGGGGCATTGCCGATTTGCTTCAGCAACGCGTTAAGTGCAGCAGGATTCTTTTTGATGGCGGCATAATCTACAAGGCCATCTTTCACATTCTTCGAAAATAACGCATCTGCTTCATCAAAGAAATTTTGCGCTTGAAGGGAATAGGAAAAGAGAAAAAGGAATAAAGTTGCGAGTGTTTTCATGTGTTGGGTTTTGCCAATTATCACGCCACGGTTACCATGGGTTTTCTAAATCTTTGGCGGAATAACGCTGATGCTTGAGGATAAAATTACTCTTTTCGGGAGCCTTTAGTTGCAGCGGGTCTTTCTTTCCAATGCGCGAAAGAAAGGCAAGCGGAGTGAGAATCAAATAGTAAACCAAGAACAAAAGGATGGCGGCATTCACCTTTCCTGCCTTTTCGCCAAACCATAACCACGACTTATCTATGAAAACAGCAGCTTTTTCGCTGATGGCAGAAAGAATGAGAACCGTGAGGGCAATGGTCACAAACACCTTTCCGTGAAAAAGCAGCTGCAACACGCAGAATCCTGCAATCAGAACAAGGATGTTCTTGTAGGTCTTCTGCATTAGAAAAGGGTGTAAACGAATGGTGCAACGGCAGTTCCTCCTCCCATTACAATCAAAACGCCTAGTAATAGCAGCACAAGAACGATAGGCGTGAGCCACCATTTCTTGCGTTCCATCAGAAATTTGAAAAGGTCAGTGAATGCTTCCATTTGTTGCGGTTTGTGTCGTTTAACTACAGAACGAAAGTAGTGGTTGGTTCTTAAAGTTTGGCTTCGATTGAATCGTGCAATAGGATATCGTACTCGTTGCTTTGTATTCAACTTACCCCACCACGCCAGAGACGTGGTTTGCCCTCTCTTCCAAAAAAGAGGTGTGTGCCGACTTGTCGGGACGGGGTGAGTTGCAAGTCCATTAGAATATCTCAAGGTCAGTTGCTAAGAAATCACCCTCGGCTGGGCAATTAATAGCGTTCGTTCAACAGTAAATTTATTTCA
>JBDNJH010000004.1:0-8100 GCA_041687875.1 Flavobacteriales bacterium
CCAAAACCACCAAATGGAGGTTCTTCTCAGCAGGATCATCATTGGCCACGGTCCTAGTGGTCATTTCCTCGCTTGGCTTTGCCTTTTTCGTAGATCAGTTCGAAACTTACAACAAGCTATATGGTTCAATAGGCACGCTCGAAATTGTCATGTTCTGGATGCTTCTCATTTCCATGGCCCTGCTTATCGGGTTTGAACTCAACGCCAGTATTGATAACGCCAAGCTGCGCGAAATGGAGGAGGACAAACGTTCGCTGAATATTTCGTTGGAAGAAGTAATTGAAAAAGGTGGGGAATCATAAGTCCATGGTTTAAACCCTAGGCTATGTGGTTTAAATCATAGGCTATCTTCGCAAAATGAATTTCCCGTTGAGAAAATCAGGTCTATTCGTCACCCTTATACTCATCGCACTGAGCGTTTCGGCTCAGTACAACCCTCTTTCTACTCCGAACACATTCCGTTCGGATGATAATCCGCTGTATTGGCAGAATTGCGAACATGCTTCTGATTACTGG
The DNA here is from genome assembly GCA_041687875.1 of Flavobacteriales bacterium. Taxonomy (GTDB): domain Bacteria; phylum Bacteroidota; class Bacteroidia; order UBA10329; family UBA10329; genus UBA10329. The sequence continues at coordinate 517 of JBDNJH010000004.1, forward strand.
CAACAGGACGTTCATTACCGTATTGCCGCCAATGTGGATGAACAGACTGACATCATTTCAGCCAATATGGAGTTGAGTTATTGGAACAATTCGCCAGACACGCTATACGAAGTGTTCTTTCATCTTTATCAGAATGCGTTTCAGCCAGGCTCGTTTCATGATCAATTGGATGCCGGGCAAGGAATTAAACACCAGTTTGGCAAGTACGAAAAAGAAGGAAAAGGAACAGAAATTCTGTCGCTTACGCTGAATGGAAAAGAAGTTGAGCAAGAATTGGATAATACCATTCTGCGGATTGTTTTAAATGAACCGATGCTGCCTAATTCGCAAGTGGAATTCAAGATTGATTTCAACACGTATTTCGATCAAGGAACGATGGGACGCAGGATGAAACTGTTCCAGTCTGGTGAGTTTACGCACTACGATGGTGTGCATTGGTATCCGCGTATTTCGGTTTATGACCCGAAGTTTGGCTGGACAACAGACCAACACTTAGGAAGTGAGTTTTATGGCGATTTCGGAACGTTTGATGTCGCGCTCACTTTCGCCAGTAATTATGTGGTGGAAGCCACTGGCTTTTTACTCAACCGTGATGTAGTTCTTCCGCAAGAGCTGCGAGAGAAATTGGATGTAAAGAATTTTGCGGACAAGTCGTGGGGCGAAAAGGCTTCCATCATCATTCCTTACGATTCAACGGAACATAAAACGTGGATTTATCATGCCGAAAACGTGCATGATTTTGCGTTTACCGCTGACCCAACTTATCGCATTGGAGAAGCAGAATGGAACGGCATCAAGTGCTATTCATTGGCGCAGGAAAGTCATGCTTCTGGATGGCAGAACGCGGCTGATTACACCGCGCAGACCATTCAGGTTTTCTCGGAAGGAATCGGCATGTACAATTATCACAAGATGATTGTGGCAGATGCTGAAGATGGCATGGAATACCCGATGCTGACGCTTGATGGAGGCGCTGACCCTGATTATCGTGGTCTGCTGGTGCACGAAATTGGTCACAACTGGTTTTTCGGACAAGTGGGAAACAACGAAACCTATCGCGCTGCGCTGGATGAAGGTTTTACGCAATATCTCACTGCTTACGGAATGCGGAAAATTGATGGCGACACGGTTATAGAAGAACGCGAAAACAATTGGTACAAGCGTTCTTTCAATAAGAAAAAACTGGTAATGGATGATGAAATCTATTACGGTTTCATGAACAGTGCAACTCAATACCTGGACCCGCATCTGAACACACATTCAGATCAGTTTGAAGATTATAGACACGGTTACGGTCACGTTTATTACAAAACGGCCACCATGCTTTACAACTTGGAATATGTGTTGGGCGACACCCTTTTTGCCAAGGCACTGAAGAACTACTTTGACGAATGGAAATTCCGCCATCCGTATTTAGACGATTTCAGAAGTTCAGTTATCCGTTTTACCAAAGTGGATTTAAACTGGTTTTTTGACCAATGGTTGGAAACTGATAAGCGCATTGATTATGCCATTGGTCGTGTCCGAAAATTGGATAAAGGCCAATATTCCATCCGACTAAAACGAAAAGGTGGGATGCAAATGCCACTCGACCTAAAAGTGACGGATAAGAATGACAGCGTTCATTATTTCCATTTACCGAACACATGGTTTGTGAAAGAAACCGATGCCACCGTTCTGCCAAAATGGACCGGTTTTGCCAAACTCAACCGCACGCACGACATCGTAGTCAACATTCCCGAGGGAATTGGTCAAATAGAAATTGACCCAACAACACGATTGGCTGATGTGTATATGCTTGACAACACGCGTCACATTACGGCTGCTATTGACATCGACCATCAGGTCTACCACAGACCAAATTGGCGTAAATATGAATTTGCGGCACGGCCAGATGTATGGTATAATGGCTTTGATGGAATGAAATTCGGTGTTCATATAAATGGCGGTCATTTCAACACCAATCATCTGTTCAACTTTTACCTGTGGGCCAATTCTGGTTTTGGACAGTGGGATCTGCCTCAAAACGTAACAGGCCGAGAATTCACGCCCATCAATTTTCTTTTCGATTATCGGACTTCATTGGCGCGATATTGGAAAAACAGCGAGGTGGATGTGGCCGCGCGCGTTCTTGATGGACTGTACAATTATCAACTCGGCTTCTCGAAGAAAAACCGCAAACGAACCACGACATATAAATTGTACTTCAAGTCGCTTTATAGGCACAACGACCGTGATATTGCCTATCTCCTCAATCGTCAAACATGGAATGCAGGCATGTGGAATAATTCCTTCAATGCTGAGATAAAGCACACCTACAATTACAACAAGGGAAATGGCGAGTTGAACATTGGATTGCGAAGCAGTTCGCTCGGAAGCGATTACGATTATCACCAACTGAAACTGGAGGCCAAGAATGAAACCAACTTATGGCGATTGAAGCTAAAAACACGCTTTTTTGCACAGCTCGGAACAGGCAGCAATTGGGCACCCGAATCGCAATTGTACTTGGGAGGAGCAAATCCAGAAACAATGATGGACAATAAGTTTGTCCGATCATCGGGTATTTTTCCTTCTAGCTGGGCCACATTTCAAGAATCGACCAATCATTTGCATTACGGTGGAGGATTGAACCTCCGTGGATATGTAGGTTATCTGGCTCCAGAAAATGTAGAAGACGGAATCGTTCTTGCCTACGCAGGAAACAGTGGTGCAGCCATCAATGCCGAGTTGGAATTTGATGAGATTTTTGGGCTCCGACCTCGATGGACTCGCAATTGGTTGGACATTGACACCTACATTTTTGCCGATCTGGGATTCATTAGCACCAACAGACCCGGTGAGCAACTGGCTTTTGCCACTCCGCGAGCTGATGCTGGACTTGGCGCTTCCGTCACAATCAAAAAATGGGGAGCATTGGAGAAAGTAAAACCGCTCACAATCCGCTTTGACATGCCACTTTTCCTGAACCGAACTCAAGGACTTGACCCCGAACCATGGGCTTTCCGCTGGATGGTTGGTATCAGCAGGGCGTTTTGATTTTACCGATTCTTGATAACTTTAAGCCAAATAAATCATCATGAGCAAAAACACATCAATTTCCTTGGGGTCTCATTTTGAAAATTTCATCGAAAAGAAAATTAGCTCAGGGCGTTTCGCTTCTGTAAGCGAGGTTGTTCGGACTGCTTTAAGGCTTCTGGAAGACGAAGAACAGAAATTGCAAATTTTGAGAAATGCGTTGGAAGAAGGTGAAAAAAGTGGTTTTGTTGAAAATTACAATGCAGATGATCACCTCCAAAGTCTTCATGATCGGTTCAAATGAAAGAACCGACATTCCGTATAAGCAGGAAAGCTTTCCTTGACCTTGAGGATATTTGGATCTGCACCACTAAGCGCTGGTCGGTAGCACAAGCTGATCGGTATCATCGCCTTCTAATTGATGAAGATCGATTATAGCAGAATATTTTAGTTCAAAATCAGTTACAAATCGCACATTATGAAAAAATTCGCTTTGCTTTTCCTCGTTTTCTCTTTTGTCTCCTTCGCTTCTTTCGCACAACGAACCACGCCCATCGGCAAGTGGAAAACGGTGGATGACAACACAGGCAAAACCAAGTCTGTGGTAGAGATTTATGAGAAAGGCGGCAAGCTTTTCGGAAAAGTGTTGGAATTGTTTGACCCAGAAAAACCAGACCCTGTGTGTGAAGAATGTGCTAAAGATGACACACGACACATGAAACCTATTGTTGGCTTAGAGATTATCCGAAATATGAAGCAAGGCCAAAACGAAACATGGGAAGATGGTGACATTCTTGACCCTGAAAACGGAAAAGTTTATCGTTGTAAAGTCTGGGTGGAACAAGGAAATCTGATGGTGCGTGGATACATCGCGTTTCTGTATCGAACGCAAAAGTGGTTGCCTGCTAAGTAGCTTTTGCTTCTTCGTGATTCTCTAAATTGAACTTGCATAATATTCATTTCCTTATTCTTGTCGTTCCTTTCGGCAGAATTCCACCTCAATGAAGAAAGTATCCGTTATCGTGACCACATTCAATGCTGAAGACAGTATTGAAAACACGATTCGGTCTATTAAAAATCAGGTTGGGGTCAACCAAATTTTTACGATTGAGTTGATTGTGGTTGACGATTGTTCTACGGACAGAACACGCGAAATCCTTAAAGATTACGACCTGATTTTGCTTCAAACGGAAAAGAATTCGGGTGGCCCGAACCGTGGGCGAAACATCGGACTTGGCAATGCTTCAGGAGATTACACCTGCTTGGTTGACCATGATGACGTTTGGGCCGAGAACAAAATTGCTACGCTTCTACCTAATTTAGAAAAAGCTTCGATTGTGACTTCTGGATATACTGTAATCGATCAATCAACAAACAGAACGATTGAACGCGTTAAGCAGCATGAAAGCGGCCATGTATTTTACGGGAAGAATCTCACGTTTCTTGACAAATTGAGCAGGAGTCTGAAAGAACAAAACACTTATTTAGGAACAATCATCTTCCGAAAGGAATTGAACGGTGTGTTGTTTGAAGAGCATTTTGGACTGGTGGATTCCGATTGGCTATTGCGATTATTTCATCAGCAGGAATCGATTGAAGTCTGTCAATCGCTGTACACACGTCACGTAAGCGGAGAGAATCTATCATTACGCGAATCATACCGCACGAAGGATTTTTACTATTCGCTGATGTCTGTTGAGCAATTCTGGAATGATTATCCGAAAGAAACGCTGCTTGGCATAAGACGAATACACGGCACCAGAGCAAGGTATTATTACCTGATGGGAGATATGCGAAAAGCGCGGTTCTATTTTCTGAGCTCAAAATTTGAACTCAAAACGGTGCTCTATTATGTCACTACTTATTTTGGATCCACGTGGGTCAAGAAAAAATTTAACGTTTTCGGTTAAGCGAAAACTGAACACCATATTAGATGATACAACAGCTAAGAGAGAAGATTAATTCAATTCGATTGAATTATGCCGCCAAGCAAAGAAACAAGACCCTCGCCAGTCAACTTGACCCAGAAAAAATAGCTCATTTAACACCTACTGTTAATGGCTATTCTGAATGGTACGGCAACGAATACGGGGGATTTTACATCAATCCGAAATTGCTGTCTTCTTCTTCAATCGTTTATTCCATCGGAATTGGAAAGGATATTTCGTTCGACAAAGCATGTATGAAGAACCACGATTGCAAAGTATTTGGCTTCGATCCTACACCAAAATCCATAAACTTCATAGCAAGCCAAAAGTTATCTAAGATGTTCTCGTTTTTTGATTTTGGCATCACTGCTTCAGCATCTGGAATGGTCGATTTTTATCTTCCAACCAACCCAAGAGGAGTTTCGGGCAGCTTGGTCGAAAGCGAATGTGTGGATTCCAACAACACTATTAGTGTAAAAATGCGTTCGTTTGATGATATCGTCAAAGAATTTGGGCACTCGCATATCGATGTTTTGAAAATGGATATTGAAGGGTCTGAATACGAAGTGCTACCCAAAATTCTAGAGTCATCTGTCACAATTGATCAGATTCTTGTTGAATTCCATGACAGACTTTTTGATCAAGACAATTACAAATCAAAGGAGATTGTGAAATTGATGAACGAAAAGGGATATGAAGTTTTTGCAGCTTCAAATACCTATGAAGAAATCTCCTTCATCCATAGACTTAAATTGCCACGTAACTAGCAATTCTACCTCGGCATTAAGTGTCACCTTTCTATTGTAACAATTCAAGTTCAGCGTGGAGCTTAGTTCGGAAACTTGATCTTTCCCCAAATAACTTTCACAAAACTGTTCACGTCTTCAGATAGCCTTAACACAAAAGCGAGTGGTAGGTAAACACTTACAATTGTGGTAGATCTGAAAAGGATATCAAGCACGAAATTCGATTGAGTTGGTATAAACGAACTTACCCAGTAAGCGAGTAAACCAAGGCTGATAATGGCTAATGTTCTCCAACTGAAGGGGTCGAGTGTGTATTTGATTCTTAGAAAAAGGTACTTCGCCAGATTGAATGAAGTAAGTGAAATAGCGGTTGCAGCTGCTGCACCAGCAATTCCATAAAGTGGTATAAAAATGAGATTTAAGATTATGGTCCCAATCAGCAATAGAATATTGCCATAGGTATCAAAGCGATAACCAGAAGATGTGCTGATAATTCCGCCATTGATGCCAAATCCGACATCCAAAACTCTGGCAACTCCGACAAAAAACAACACCCATTTTCCATCAGAATACTCAGCTGGCAAAATGTGAAATATGTTGGCTTCATTGGCCCATATTCCTGCAAATAAGAGTACGCCAATCAGCAACTGGTTGATTGAGGTTTTGGAATAAATGTTCTGAACCATAGAAAGATCATCCTGTTTCCAAGCATCGGAAATAACTGGCAGAGAAATGTTGGTTATCGCATTTCTAGGAACATTGATAAGAGCAACAATGTAGAAAGCCACCGTATAAAAAGCGGTATTATCTAGACCAATCATATAGCTAATCATCACCACATCAACTGACATCAGCATGTATGCACTAACGTTGGTTAGCATCGTAAACGATCGATAATGGAATATTTCGCGCCTTAATTCGGGCGTAAGAAACGTGCGGTCGATTTTCAAACTGAAATGACCGATTATCTTCAAATAAATAATCATTCCTATAACCAACAGTCCATGCTGAAACACAAAAAGCCACATGAATTGACTTACATCGAGCAGATTGAAATAGAACAAGAGAATCAAAATCGTAGTGGTGATCCGAAAAAAGACTTCTTTGAAAAAGACATTCACAACGGAATGGTAGAGAGCTCGTGTGTAATTGGCAAAAACCTGATAGAACACCTCAAAAACCAGTAACGGAAATAGCAGAATGTAGTAGTCAACGAACAGATCCGATGTACCTTTCTTGTATTCAACAACCCATGATTGAGCCAAGAAAAGAAGTAACCCAACTACCAAAACTCCTATGGAACTCCCTATGAGCGAAAGACCGAGCAAGCCGTGATGGCTTTTATCATCCCGTTCTCTGAACCTAGGTAAGAAGCGAATGATGGCACTGGTTATCCCGAAAAGCGCAAATTGAGATGCAATACCAATTACGGCAATAAGTACTCTCGTGAGACCAAACTCTTCAGGAGCAAAGAACTTTGGAAAAAGAAGGACGACATTGATGTATCCGAGCCCAACTCCCAAATAAGAGAGAAGGGAAGTTTGAATACTCTGTTTACGGATTACTCCCATTGATTGGTTAAAGGACGTAATTCAATGGTGCTTATTGAAACACATTTTCCAAAAAGAGTTAAACTCTCTTTTCTAATATCCGAGCAAGCTGACCTGTCAACGCTCTACGCGAATACTTGTTGATACCTGAAGAATCAGAAAGCTGTTCTCCTTTTTGAATTTCGTTCATTTTCTCTTGAAGAAACAGTGAAATTCCATTTACATCAGAGTAATCGAACATCTTTCCTGCCCCCGTTTCATTTAGAATTTGCGCTGCATCTCCATCAACAGGTCCAGTGGCAAGAATCGGTCTTTTCAGAGCTAGGTATTCAAATATTTTTC
>JBDNJH010000032.1:0-3145 GCA_041687875.1 Flavobacteriales bacterium
AATATTGGGCAAACGCCAGCGCCAACGGAAGTGAACCTGCACCTACGGGTCCAACCAACATCTGAGCATGCGCCACGCGGCCGTTCGTTACCGAATCGCGCAGCTTTTTCTTTAATTCCGACTGACCTACAACCTGAGAAAACAGCATGGGTCAAATTTAATGAAAGGGACGAGGGTACGGGACAAGAGATAAAGAGATAAGAGACAAAGAGGCAAGGGGTCGAGGCTCGTTTCATCCCTTGCCTCTCTTCTCTTTATCTCTCTTCTGCTTAGTCGGCTATTCAGGATGGTAGACCAGTTTGGCATTCTTCAGAATCTCTTCTTTGTCTAAGGTCATCGGTTTGGTCTTATGGCCAGCCAACAAATCCATTTGGTCGTTGAAGTGTGGGCTATCGGGTCTGTCGCAGTTTCCACCCGCCATCAGCGATTCGATGTGCGGCAACCCTTCTTTGGAGAAGCTGACCAACTGAAGGTATGAATCTCCTCCTTTGCAATTCATGGTTCCTGCCTCGGCATCCCATTCACTTGCAGAAGCTGCCAACACATCCGCAATGCCGCCAAGTCTAACTGTTTTTCCGCTACGCGTAAACGTTTGAACATCGCCAAAAGGCATTTCCAATTTATTGAAGTGATTCAGGAATTCATCCTTCGTCTTGCGAATGGCCCAGACCCAAAGGCTGTCTTCCACAAAAAGACCTTCTTCCACAGCCTCCGACCGCATTCCCATCTTCTTCATTATCTTTTGAGTAGTGGCATAGGCAAATGCGGCCTGCATATTTTCGGGCCCCATGTTGTAATCCCAACGGTGCAGAATATCAATTCCATCTGCAATATCTGGGTATTTCGATTTGTCAAGGTTGTACGCGTTTTCCATGCTTTCGATAAAAATGTGATTGGCAGGTACTTGCTGGTCCCATTTTATCGCCTTGAACTCATCCCAACTGACCTTTCCATATTCTTTCATCAGTTCCTGAAAACGCGCACTTCGGTTGTTGTCACTGACCTTAAAGCCCATGTGCGGAGGATAATCTTTGGCGTTAAGGTTTTCGGCCTCGCAGGTTGCATTGAATGGAGTGTTGTTTGTATTGAAAACATAGCCGCACGTTGGGTTCAAATACTGAGGGAGCCTATCCATAGGAATAACGCCCGTCCAATTGGTCTTTGACGTGTTTCCTGGAACCAATCCTTCGTAATTGAAGGTCGTATCTCGGTCAGGAATCATTCCGTAATCGATGTAATAAATCGTGTCTTGCCTATCAGCATAGATGGTATTGAAACGCCCAAGTGCCATCATCTCCAATGCTGTTTTGAATTCGGTAAAGTTGCTCGCCTTGTTCATATTGAACCATTGATTGGCAACGCGGATGTCCTCAGAAGCAGGACATTTTACAGAATAGAATATCTTTCCTTTTTTGGAACGGAGCGTGGGACCATATTTGCTCCAATAGCTCATCATTTTTACGGGAATTACGATTCCACCAACTTTCACCTTAAGCCAAACGGGGCGTTTTTCCAGCTTGAGCCATTCTCCATCATACTCATATAGCAGCTTTTTCTTCGGATGCATTTTGAGCTTGTAGGTGTCAACTAAATCAAGCCCGTTCCAAGTATGGGTCCAACCTAGGTTTTCATTTGTTCCCAAGAAGACTGACACTCCACCGGGAAACAATCCACCCAAAATATTCAGGCCTTCCTCAGAATTCAAATGCGCCTCGTACCAAGAAAACGGGCCATCATATGGCATGTGTGGATTCAGGGCCAAGTAAGTGTTGCCGTCCTTCGTTGCGGCCGAACTCATGGCGAAGGCATTTGAGCCCATGGGCACTTCTTCCTTGTCAAACTTGTTTCCAATTATCTTCTCAATTGGCTTGTGCGCATTGCAGATTACGCTCAGCGAAAAAACATAGCTCGCAACCACATCCTGAGGTGTGATGGGAAAAGCCTTTTTGATGAACTTTTCATCCTTCCAATGCTTTTTAACGTAGGCGTTTGTCCCAGCACAGAAGCCCTCTAAATAACGTTTGAATTCGGGAGAAATATCCTGCTCATAGCGTTCCTCAACCAATTTTCTAATACCCAAGGTGTGAGTTAGAAAATCGCGGCCAGCACCATCTTTTCCCTGATAGCGCCCCGCAAATCCTTTTCCAGCATACAGCATTTCCTGCATGGTTGGAAACAAATCTTCGGCACTTGCCCAAGCTAGGCCGTAAGCTACTTCTGCATCGGTCTTCGCAAAAATGTGCGGCACACCATAATCGTCTCTAGCGATAGTGATTTGGGATGGGTCAATTTGGGCAAAAACCGCTTGGGTTAGAAGCAGGAATACGAGTGTGTTTTTCATTTTTTGAGAGGTGAGGTGCGAACTTAGCCAATCTCAACATAGAAATGCAATTCTAACTGTTCTGTTAGTTAATATATGCCAAACACAACTCCACAGTTGCCTCCACTCCTTTCTTGTGCGTACGCTCCATACCATGTGAAGCGGCTACGCCCGGGCCTATGAGCCCAACTCGGAAGTCGTTACCAGCACGCAAAGCAGCAGAACCATCTGAGCCGTAGTATGGATAGATGTCAACAGCAAAAGGGATCTTGTTCTTCTCGGCTAGGTCAACCAGCTTTTTTCGGAAATCATAATCATAGGGGCCGCTACTGTCCTTAGCGCAAATGGAACAAGCGGTTTCGCTTCCATCACAAGCCTCGCCAATAACGCCCATATCGATGACTAGGAGTTCTTTGATTGTTGATGCATAACCACACGTGCCGCCATGGCCAACTTCTTCGTAGTTGCTAAAGAACAATTCTACTGGTGCTGATTTTCCTGCATCTTTTAGCTTTCTGGCAACCTCCATCAGCACAAAACAGCCTGCTTTGTTGTCCATAAAACGGCTTTTGATGTAGCCGCTCTCAAGTTCTTGATACTTGGTGTCAAAAGCAATGATATCTCCGTTTCCAATGCCCAGTTTCTTGGTGTCATCAGCCGATGACACCTCTTCATCCAATCGGATAAACATATTCTCCAATAATCGCTGCTTGGTGTTCGTGTCCTTATTAGCGTGCACAGATGGGTCTTTCAGGAGCAATGTTCCTGAATACGTTTCCCCGCTGTGCGTGTGAATCCTGCAATACTCTCCTTCAAAACCATTTA
>JBDNJH010000222.1:0-14361 GCA_041687875.1 Flavobacteriales bacterium
AGGTGGTATCTGGCACTCAAAGAAACAACTCGTTGACCAACTTATGCAATACATCGAAACTTACAATGATACCAAGGCAAAGCCATTCGATTGGACGTACAATGGAATTAGTTCGCGCTCTAAGAAATCATTACACTAGCGAGCAACTCAGATACTTTTGAAATGTGAAAACAACTACGCAGTCAATAGAAGAAGTAAGAGAACAATCCCTGTTCTCCGATTTACTGGTTTTCGAATTCAAGAAGAAAAAGAAGAAGTGCTGCGAGAAGTACAAGCGCAAAGGCAAGCGTTGCGGTTCGTGTCCGCTGAAGAGCTGCGCCTAATCTCCAGTGAGTTTTCCCATCTTTGAAGCCATGAGAGTTCTTCTCGGCTTCATTTTTCTACTCATTCAAGCCCAATTAACCATGGCGCAAATCAGCATTGTAAACAAAGAAGTAAACGGCCTCACTTTCAAATGCCGCGTGGCTGGAAATCCAGAGAATGAACCCGTAATTCTGCTTCACGGTTGGCCCGAAACCTCGCACATGTGGATCCAATTAATGGAGAAACTTTCTGCCGAAGGCTACTATTGCATTGCACCCGACCAGCGAGGTTTTAGTCCGCAAGCCCGACCAGAAAAAGTGAAGGATTACGACATCCGATTATTGGTGGGTGATATTATTGGGCTAGCGGATGCTTTTGGAATCGAAAAATTCCAATTGATTGGGCATGATTGGGGTTCGGCCATTGGTTGGGGCGTGGTGGCACTTCATCCCGATAGGGTAAAAAGTTGGACAGCCATGAGCGTTCCGCACATTAAAGCATTTAGCGATGCGCTTAGGTTTGATAAGAAACAGAAGAAGATGAGCCAGTACATGGCATTCTTCCAGTGGCGCGGCATTCCAGAATGGTTTTTACTCAAAAAAGACCGATTGAACCTGCGTAAAACCTGGAAGAAAAGTTCGCCTGATGAATTGCAGGATTACTTAGATGTTATTGGCAACAAACCAGCTCTGAAAGCTTCGCTTGGATATTATCGAGCCAATTACAAAACCTTGAAAAAAGGGCAAGGTGTCGAAGCTTTTGGCGATGTAAACACACCAACTTTGCTTCTTTGGGGCAAGAAAGATATTGCTATTGGTCCTGTAGGAATTGACGGTACAGCCCAATACATGAAAGGTCCTTACGAGCGCATTGAACTTGATGCCGGTCATTGGCTCATGCAAGAAGCGTTTGAAGAATGTGCCGCACCGATAAAAGCACACCTCGCCAAGTACAGATAGTGCCGCTTATTGAGGAAATAAAGGTTGGAAACAACCGTCTTGGACTCTGGAAAATAGACGGCTCGGAAGAACGATTCGCCTCAGAATTTCCTGACCTCGCTTCGCAGCTTTCGGTTAAACATCCACGCACGCAATTGCAGCGCTATGCTTCGCGATTGCTGTTGGCAGAAATGCTGGGCCAAATGCCCGAACTATCGAAGGATGAACACGGAAAACCACTTTTACCGGACCATCCTTTCGAGCTTTCCATTTCGCACACCGAAGGCTTTGCGGCTATCCTATTAGGAACAGGAAAATTGGGGGTAGATGTGCAGCATTACAAACCCAATGTGCTAAAAGTGCGCGACCGTTTTCTGGATGAAAATGAACAGGAAATGGCGCAAGACATCGAAACAATCACGCTTTTTTGGGCGGCCAAAGAGGCCATTTACAAATACAACGCCTTACCCGGATTGGATTTCCGCGCTCCCATCACCATCCATTCCATCGAACCAGAAATATTGCCTTGCAACTTCGTTTATGATGAAGTTATTACGCAACTCAACTTGGGTTGGAAGAAGTTAGATGGCGCCATGCTGGTTTGGACTGTCTGAGTTATTGCTCCTCAAAATACTCGTAGGCATCAATGATGTCGAGGTAAACACCATCAAAATCGGCATCAAGAATTTTTTTCAGGTAAGATGAGTTGTTGCCGTGGATGATCTGCTGCCAACTTTCGTCCCAATAAGCCACCTTGTAGTTGCCAGCCCAATCGGGGTTCTCATCGCGTAGCCAACTTGGCTTGTTTGCGTTCCAAGAGTTTTGCCAGTAATAGCGGTAATCTTCGGCTTCGCCAATGCTCATGTAGCAGATTACCAATCGGCTACCGCCATTTGCCTTTTGGCGTAGTTGTGCAATCTCAGAAGCGGTGAATTCCGAGCCATCCTGAAAGAAAAGGTCCATCACCAACAGGTCGTAGTTAGTTGCTGTTACGGCAGAAACGAAATCGGCTTTCGTACTGAACTGATTGGGATTGATGAGGTAGAGAAAATTCTGGGCTTCGGCCAAAGTTGTCACCACCGCATTATTTTCTGCAAAAATGGGCGAAGGATAATTCGGTATGTTATTCAACTCGCGATGGTCAGCCGCAAAAGAGATATAGCCAGCCGCGTTATTTACCGCATACGAATTGTCCATTTTGCTTGGCGTGGAGCAATAATCGATTGCCAGAATACGATTTCCTTCTGCGTTTGAACGGTCAAGAAAAAGCTGCAAGTATTCTGAATCTGCCGATGGTGTGGCCACGTTATCGTTGGTGTAACCGTAAAAAAGGTCTTCCTGTCCGTGGCCATCAATGGCGTGGAGGTAAGGGGCGGCCAAAGCATCTGCATCATCGCCAGTTTCAGTCACCAGTTCAATTCCATTTTGCGGAATGACAATGAAATTGGGATGAATGCCTTTGGAGTATTCGCTCAGTCCAATGACAAACTCGCGCATGTCTTGTTTAAAGTTGCGGTCGTCTTTGTTCTTGTTACAAGAAGAGAATACGAGGGTCACAAGAATGAAGAGAAACGGTTTTCGCATGTCGGAGATTTATGACCGAAGGTAAGGACTGCGGTTTTCGATGGCCATCTCCTCTTTTGGACATTGTCCATTAAGTTAAGGAATAGTAAGAGATTGCTTCTGTCGTTCCTCAGGGCAATCGGGTCTTAAGTAATTGACATGAAATAGCCACAGATGCACAGATTTTTCACGGGTAATCAGTGTTCTTTCTGTGGAAATCTGTGCATCTGTGGCAAAAAAATATGTTTTTCAATATGTTTGGTAATAAGACTCGATTACCCTGTCTGGAGAACTTAAGGGGCTTTTATAATAAACCAAGGATTAAGCAGATTTTCCTTGTTGTAAACCAATGGCGTCACTTCATCCTGTTGGGTCACCACGCAACCCGCATTTCTGGCAATGGCATCGCCTGCACCAGTGTCCCATTCCATGGTAGGTGCAAAACGAGGATACACATCTGCCGCACCTTCGGCCACCAGACACAATTTCAATGAACTTCCCATCGAAACCATTTCCACCTCGCCATGCTTTAGCTTCATTTTCTCGAAATACTCCAGTGTTTCATCGCTCATGTGTGAGCGGCTTCCGACCATCGAAAAAGTGGTTCGGTCATTAGTAATTGGCAGTTTCTTTCCTTTTGATAGGAGGTCTTCAAGGTTTGTGTGCGAAGTATGAACCTTTGAGTAATTATCAATCTTAAAAGCGCCTTTTCCCTCAATTCCTAAATACATTTCATCCTTCACAGGCACGTAAATGATGCCAGAAACAGGAACGCCTTTTCTGATGAGCGCAATGTTCACGGTGAACTCGCCATTGCGTTTTACAAACTCTTTCGTGCCATCCAACGGATCAACCAACCAGAACTCATTCCAAGCCTTTCTTTCATCATAAGAAAGATGTTTTCCCTCCTCGCTCAGCACGGGAATTCCAGTTCCATCCAGAAATTCCATAATCTTATTGTGCGCTCTTCTGTCGGCCTCGGTCAGCGGACTTTTATCTTCTTTTACATCAACAGAAAACTCGGTTCCGTACACTTCGAGTATCTCCAATCCGCCTTCGTAGGCTGCTTTTATTGCTAGTTCAATCATGCCGCGAAGTTAAGTTCAGAAAGGAAGCTTCAAAGCCAGCTATCTTCGCCACAAATTCTAATGAAAATGCACAAGACAACGTTGGTCATTCATGGTGGAGCAGGAACGCTGCTCAAAAGCGAGATGAGCGCAGAGAAAGAATCGGCCTATTTGGAGGCTTTGACAGACGCTCTGGAAGCTGGAAATGCCATTTTATCAAAAGGAGGAAAAGCAATAGAAGCTGTGGAGGCAGCGATTGTACGCATGGAAGACAGCCCCCTTTTCAATGCAGGTAAAGGTTCTGTTTTTACGGCTGATGGCACCCACGAAATGGACGCATCTATCATGAACGGAAAAGACCGAATGGCTGGAGCAGTTTGCGGAGTTTCGAGCGTGAAAAATCCTGTGTCCTTGGCGCGTTTGGTGATGGAAAAGACCGAACATGTGATGCTGGCTGGAGCAGGGGCCGAACAGTTTGGAAGAGAAATGAAAGTTGATTTTGAAGATGCAGCCTATTTTGATGAGGAGTGGAGACGTAAACAATGGCTCAGCGTTAAAGGCACAGACCAAACCGCGTTAGACCACGACCTCAATCCAGATAGAAAATTCGGAACGGTTGGAGCTGTGGCCATAGATAAAGATGGAAACTTGGCCGCAGCTACCTCCACAGGCGGCATGACCAACAAGAAATACGGTCGGGTGGGTGATAGCCCCATTATTGGTGCCGGAACGTATGCCAACAACCGAACGTGCGCGGTTTCCTGCACCGGAAGTGGTGAATTTTTTATCCGTGGCGTGGTGGCTTACGAAGTTTCAGCCCTGATGGAATTCAAAGGCCTTTCGCTTCAGCAAGCCTGCGATGAAGTCATTCACAAACGCATACTCGAAATTGGAGGTGATGGCGGTTTGATTGCGGTGGATGCGCAAGGAAACCCAGCCATGGTTTTCAATACCGCTGGTATGTATCGTGGGTTTGTTCGAGAGGGCGAAGCAATGCAGTTTGCCATCTATACCGAAGCTTAGATAAACGATTGCCCCATTGGCAATACGTGCACCGAATGGTCTTCTAAACGGAACGTATCGCCATTCGCCAGCAGATGTGTGGTCAGATTGGTCATCGACATCAGCGTTCCTTCCTTCAACAATCGGTGACTGTTGTGCGTCACGCTTCGTGGATCCATCACAATGGCCATTCCTGAACCGATGACCGTGAAATGGTCGCCTCCTTCAATGATAACGCCTGTATCTTCAGCTAGACCGATTCCCACACAATTTGGATGAATGGCGACAGCTTCAGCCAATCGACCAAACCGTCCTCTACGAACAAAATGCGTGTCAATGATGAGTTCTGGAATAAATCCGAATCCAATCTTCATCTGCACCGCACCCTTTACGAATGCTTCCGAGGCACTTCCTCCCGCCACCATGAATTCTGACATGGCCATGGCACCCGCGCTGGTACCAGCAATTACCACTGGCTCTTGCTGATACCGTTGCAAAAGCAGTTCGTGCAATTGAGTCTTTCCAATGCGTTTGGGGAGCTTGGCTTGGTTTCCACCACTGAACATCACTACATCGGCAGCAGCGAAATCCGCCAACAGCGAAGCCGAATTGCATTCCGCCTTGTCTGTAATATGATGATGAATGAAGTTTTCGCATCCCAAACGTTTGAATCCGAACTCATACGCTGCCGCTACTTCCTTCGGAATGCTGGATGCTGAAGTGACAACTACCACTTTCGAACTCGATCCTTTGGCCTGATCCAGAACGTGTTTAAGTACACCTTTCTGCTCAAACGGAAGTCGCGGTTCCATTTCTTCCCCTCGATCTTCCCCCCCTCCAATCGGAATCAGAAATCCCTTTGGTTTGCTTTCAGCGCTCATTTTGACACTTTTCGTTACGAGATGTCAATATTCCTCAATTAATCGTCCGAACGACCCTTCTTTTTCGTTAATTACCCAAAGAATTTGAACAACACAAAATGAGGATAAGAGAGATTAATGCAATGCGAGGACCGAACTATTGGTCCGTGAATAGGGACAAACTTATTGTGATGGTTTTGGACCTAGAAGAGCTGGAACAACAGCCTACCGACAAGATTCCGGGATTTGCAGAAAGATTGGAGGCAATGTTCCCCACCATGTTCTCTCATCGCTGTTCAGAAAGCGTGGAAGGTGGTTTTTTCATGCGCGTAAAAGAAGGTACGTGGATGGGCCATGTCATCGAGCATATCGCATTGGAAATTCAAACCCTTGCGGGGATGGATACTGGCTTTGGCCGTACCAGAACGTATGGCGAGGAAGGCGTTTATTTCGTGGTGTTCAGCTACATGGAAGAAAACGTGGGCCGTTATGCCGCGAAAGCAGCGGTTGCCATTGCCGAATCGTTGGTGTCTGGTGCTGATTACGATTTGGAAAAAGACATCCGAGAAATGCGTGAGCTTCGCGAAAGCGAACGCCTCGGGCCAAGCACGGGTTCAATCGTGGATGAAGCACAGCTTCGAGGTATTCCGTGGATAAGACTGAACAAATATTCGCTCTGCCAATTGGGTTATGGCGCCAATCAAAAGCGTATTCAAGCAACGGTTACAAGTCAGACTTCGAGTATCGGGGTAGAAATTGCCTGCGATAAGGAAGACACGAAATTCCTCTTAGAAGCAGCGGAGGTCCCCGTTCCTAAGGGCGACATCGTTCGTTCCGTTGCAGGATTGGAAGAAGCTATCGAGCGCATCGGTTTTCCGTTAGTGCTCAAACCAATCAACGGAAATCACGGTCGCGGCATCACAACCGATATCCGTAATACTGAAGATGCCATTCGAGGTTTTGAGGCTGCTAAAGAGATTAGCCGCTCGGTAATTGTAGAGAAATTCATCACAGGAGATGATTACCGATTATTGGTGATTGACCACAAACTGGTAGCTGCCGCCAAACGAACTCCCGCGCATGTGGTGGGCGATGGAAAAAGCACGATTCAGCAACTCATTGACGAAACCAACAAGGATTCAAGACGTGGTTATGGGCACGAAAATGTGCTGACCGAGATTACGGTCAATGATATGACCAGAACAATTCTAGATGCCAAAGGATACAACTTAGAAACAGTCGTTCCGAAGGATGAATATCTCAAACTGAAAGACACCGGAAACCTGAGCACAGGCGGAACGGCCGAGGATGTGACCGATATCGTACATCCATATAATGTGTTCATGGCCGAGCGCATCAGTCGCATCATCGGCTTGGATATTTGTGGTATAGACATAATGACCACAGCCATTGATGTTCCGCTCACTGAAACGGGCGGAGCGGTGCTTGAAGTAAATGCAGCACCCGGTTTCCGAATGCATTTGGCACCAAGCAGTGGTTTGGGCAGAAATGTGGCTTCGCACGTGATGGATATGCTTTATCCTCCGGGAGAAAACGCCAGAATTCCGATTGTTGCTGTGACTGGAACCAACGGAAAAACGACCACAACCAGATTGATTGCACACATGATGCGATTGAAGGGATTCAAGGTTGGGTACACCACAACGGATGGCGTTTATATTCAAAACCGCCTGTTGATGAAAGGAGATTGCACGGGACCAGCCAGTGCAGAATTCGTATTGAAAGACCCAACAGTCAACTTTGCCGTGCTTGAATGTGCTCGTGGCGGATTGCTTCGTGCTGGGCTTGGATTCAGACGTTGCGATATTGGAATTGTAACCAACGTGGCTTCCGATCATCTTGGATTGAAGGGAATTCACACGCTCGATCAGCTGGCAAAAGTGAAAGGCGTTATCCCGGAAGTGGTGTTGCCGAGCGGTTACGCCATTCTGAATGCGGATGATGACCGCGTGTACGACATGCGTCAAACGATAAAAAGCAACGTGGCGCTTTTCTCCATGGATGAGAACAGTGCGCGTATCAAGAAACATGCGGCCAATGGTGGTATTTCTGCCATTTACGAGAACGGTTTCATCACCATTATGAAAGGCGAGTGGAAAATCCGTATCACCAAAGCAGTGAATGTGCCATTGACCATGGGCGGTAGGGCTGATTTTATGATTCAGAATGTGCTTCCCGCTACCCTCACCGCATACCTCAGAGAGTTCTCGGTGGAGGATATCAAAGTTGCACTCGAATCATTCATTCCATCACCATCACAAACGCCAGGCAGATTGAACATGTTCCAGTTTAAGAACTTCAATATTATGCTCGATTATGCGCACAACGCAGCCGGTTTCCGTGCCTTGGCCAAGTTGGTCGCTAAATTGGATGGCAGCCCGAAAGTGGGCATCATTGCAGGAGTTGGAGACAGGCGAGATGAAGACACCAAAGAACTTGGGGCTATTGCAGCAGAGATGTTTGATGAGATTATCATCCGTCAGGATCGAAATCTGCGAGGAAAAAGTGAAGAGGAATTGATAGGTCTGCTAGAAGCTGGTATCGATTCGGTCGACCCAAAGAAGCCGAGACTTGTTATCCGTTCTGAAGACGAAGCGATAAGGTACGCCATTAAAAATGCAAAACCTGGCTCATTAATTATTGTGAGTTCGGATGTGGTGCCAGCAGCCCTAGAATTGGTAATGAAATTCAAAGAAGATGAGGTGAGAGACCTTTATGGGGCTTTCGATAAAGGAGACATTCCGAATATCTCCTAATCGAGATACTCAGAACAGGTCGTATTGCCAAGCCAGCAAAAGCGTGCCTAAGGTGATATAAATGATTGTGAGCGGGAGTCCAATCTTCATGAAATCGTTGAAGTTGTAACCGCCAGAACCATAAACCATAAGATTGGTCTGATAGCCAATTGGCGTAATGAAACTTGCCGCACCACCAAAAGCGACAACAAGGATGAATGGTTCCAAAGGAAGATTCATGCTTTGCGCCAAGCTGATTGAAATAGGAAAGATGAGTGATACGGCAGCCTTATTGGTCATATAGGCCCCGAGCAGATTTGTCACGGTGAAAATCCCTGCAATAACAGCCACGGGTCCGAGCAATTTTCCGTGCAGAAGCACCTGACTTGCAATCATATCAGCAGCTCCGCTATTAATGAGCGCTTTTCCCATGGCTAAGCCCAATGCCATTATGACCAAGAGATTGATATCCAATCCTTTTCGTACTTCAGTAACCGTTAAGATTCCGGCCAAAAGCGTGCCGGCAAGCACAACTAACAGACAGGTGAAAAGAGGTATGCTGGTTAATGCTGAAACGAGAATGGATGCCAACATTCCTACAATTACCATCAGTGCTTTTCGGCCTTGGACGCGGACGTTCTGTCGCATGGAAATAGTGTAGAAAGCATTCTCTGTGGCTCGCTTATAAAAATCCCGACCAGCAAAAAGCAGAAGTGCATCACCAGCTTCAAGTTCGACTTCTCCCAATTTGCCAGAAAGTTTCTCGCCATTGCGATGCACGGCCACAATTGCGGCATCATACTTTCCACGGAAATCAGAATCCTTGACGGTGTTACCAATCAACGAACTATTGTACGACACAACCACCTCTACCACGTCAGAAAGGTGCTCGGCCTCACAGTTTTTTGGCAGACTCAATCCCATTTCAGCTTTTACAAGGTCTTGAATGGTGTCCAGTCCTCCGGTAAAAATCAAGCGGTCATACGAACGTAAAACATGAGTAGGGGAAACTGGTGTGATAATCTTTTCATTTCGGACAATTTCCACCAGAAAGTTTCCTTTCAAGTTCCTCAAACCGGCTTCCTGTATGGTTTTTCCAATTAGCGATGAGTTTTGTCCAACCTCTGTTTCTACGAAATATTCGCGCCAATCGTCTTCAAATTCGCCTGCGGCATCCTTGTGATTGCGGAGCAATTGGCCAGAAAAAAAGTACATATAGATTCCGCCAACAACAGCCAAAGGCAGTCCGACAACGGAGAAATCGAAAATGCCAAGGCTAGGTAGGCCAGCATCAACCGCCATTCCGTTTACAATCAGGTTTGTGCTCGTTCCAACCAATGTAACGCACCCTCCCAAAATGGTAACATAAGACAGCGGAATCAGCAGTTTGGCCGGAGAGACGCCCTTTTGTTTTGACCAGCTATGCACATACGGCATCATCATGGCCACCAAAGGAGTGTTGTTGAAAAATGCTGAAGCGGGAGCCACAAATAGCATCATCCGTGCAATGAATGAATTGGTGGTTTCAGTCCCTTTGAAAAGTTTGCTGAAAAGAGCATCCATCACATTCGTTTTGCGAATCGTGTCGCTCAGGATAAGGAGCAGAATGACAACGGCCAATTGCTCGTTGGCAAAACCGCTGATGGCTTCTTTTGGCGTGAGCACGCCAAAAACGGTTAGAAACATGACGGCCGAGAAGAACGCTACTTCCGCCCGAATCTTCCCTGAATACAATGAGACGAGAAGGAAAAGAACCGAAATTCCAACCAGTATTGGAGCGAATTCAGCCATAGCTCTCAGTAACCTGATTTTGTTCCAGCAATGTTCTCAATCGGATGCCAAGTGGTTTTTACCTCTTGAGTTTCAAGAAGCAAGTACGGGTCGTCTCCATCCTTGAACCAATCTTTTCCGCTCCAATCAGAAACTCGTTTTACGTTTAGCGAAGCATTTTCTTTGATTTTGGTCAAGTGCTTTTCTCGGCAATAAATGGTGGCGTTCACATCCTTATGCGAACTGAAATGCTCTACCAGCTCGTCTTCCTTTCCCGTGAGGATATTGATAACGCCACTTGGAACATCTGATGAGTTCAACACTTCTGCAAACGTTATCGCTACGTACGGAGAGTTTTCCGAAGCCAAAACGACACACGTATTTCCGCCAGCAATTACTGGCATGATTGAACTTACCAACCCTAAAAGGGATGGACTTTCTGGTGCAATAATGGTTACTACGCCTGTAGGTTCCTGCACGCTGAAATTGAAATGAGACGATGCAACGGGATTTATACTTCCGAAAACCTGTGTGTATTTATCACACCATCCAGCAAAATAAACGCATCTATCAATCGATGCTTCTACTTCCTTTTGAGCTGCAGCTTTCGAAGCCCCGACCGCCATCAATTCTTCAATGAACTGAGCCTTTCTCCCTTCAAGCATTTCAGCAATTCGATACAGAATTTGGCTTCGGTTGAAAGCCGCTCGACCGCTCCATCCTTCAAATGCATTCCGTGCTGCAACAACGGCATTCCGTAGGTCTTTTCGGCTGCTGAGGCAGATGTTGGTCACGGTTCCGTCTTTCAACGTTACTGGATAAAACCGACCGCTTTCTGTTCTCGGAAACTGCCCTCCGATGTATATCTTATATGTTTTTTGAACTTCCAATCTGCTCATGTTTTTTCTTTAACCGCGAAGACGCGGAGGTTACGCTGAGAACACAGAGATTATTTCTATAAAACTCTGCGCCCTTTGCGAAGTCTCTGTCTCTTTGCGATTCATTTTATAATCCATTAACTACTCGTTTGATTCCATTTTTTAGAACAGAAACGTTAAAATTCATCAGTAACCCAAGTTTGCAGTTACTTAGTTTCAAATAGGTTAAGACTTGTGCTAAATGAACATCATTCGGTGTTTCCACGGACTTGAGTTCGATAATCAGTTTATCCTCAACCAAAATATCAACGCGATAGCCACAATCCATTTCTACTTCATCATAAATTAAGGGCATTGGTTTTTCAACCTCAACTTTTAGCCCTTGATTTCTTAATTCATACGCCAAGCATTGTTGATATGCATTTTCCAAAAGGCCTGGCCCCAGAGACCGATGAACCGCAATAGCACAGCCAATGACCTCTGTAGCGAGTTCATTTTCTGTCATTGTATTCGATTCTCTAATCATTTTTCTCTGCGGCCTTTGCGAAACCTATGCGTCTTTGCGGTAAAACGGGTTAGCTTAATTTAACGTAAGCTGATAAACCTTGCAATCCACCTTCTCGCCCATAGCCGCTTTCCTTGTACCCACCGAAAGGTGAAGTTGGGTCGAATTTGTTGAACGTATTTGCCCAAATAACGCCTGCCCTCAACTTGGATGTGAGGTTAAAGATCTTCGATCCTTTATCCGTCCAAACGCCAGCCGAGAGTCCGAAAGGAGTGTTGTTCGCTTTGTCGATTACTTCATCGATTGTGCGGAAAGTCTGAACCGTAAGAACAGGTCCGAAAATTTCTTCTTGCACAATTCGGTGACTTTGCGAAGCTTCTAAAAATAAAGTTGGTTTGCACCAGTTTCCTTTCTTCGGAAGGGTGCAGTTCGGTTGGTAGATTTCGGCACCTTCTTCAACTCCAATTTTCAAGTATTTGTTGATGGTTGCGAGTTGCTCTTTTGAGTTGATGGCACCCACATCCGTGTTTTTGTCCATCGGGTCGCCCACAATCAAGGTGCTCAATCGGTCTTTCAATTTCTTGATGACGATGTCTTTCACATTCTCCTGAACGAAAAGTCGAGAACCCGCACAGCAAACGTGCCCTTGATTGAAGAAAATCCCGTTGATAATTCCTTCAACCGCTTGATCTAATGGAGCATCATCAAAAATGATGTTGGCGGCCTTTCCACCCAGCTCAAGAGTGGCGGTTTTCTTAGTACCTGCTATGGCTTTTTGGATGATTTTTCCAACACCAGTTGAGCCTGTAAAAGCTATTTTGTCTACATCTGGATGATTGACAATGGCCGCACCAGTTGCACCTGCGCCTGTTACAATATTCACAACGCCCGGTGGTAATCCGCTATCATGAATTAACTCTGCCAATTTCATGGCGGTTAATGGAGTCGTTTCGGCTGGTTTCAATACAACGGTATTTCCGCAAGCTAAGGCTGGGGCAATCTTCCACGCGGCCATTAATAATGGGAAATTCCAAGGGATAATCTGCCCAGCTACACCAATGGATTTTACTGTTTTCCCTGGAAAAGCGTATTGCAATTTATCGGCCCAACCTGCATAATAGAAGAAGTGATTGGCCGCGATTGGCACATCCACATCACGGCTTTCACGGATGGGTTTCCCACCATCCATGCTTTCCAAAACGGCAAATTCCCGTGCCCGCTCCTGCATCAATCGCGCAATGCGATAGATGTATTTGGCGCGTTCTTTTGCTGGCATTACGCTCCAAACTTCGTTGTATGCCTTTCGGGCAGCTTTCACAGCTTTATCCACATCTTTTTCACTCGCTTCAGCGAAATAAGCGATGTGCTTTTCGTTGCTCGGATTGATGGAAGCGAACTTCTTTCCGCCCTCAGCTTTCACGAATTTACCGTTGATATATAACCCGTATTCTTCTTTAATGGAAGCATGATCTACACTTTCTGGCGCAGATGAATAGTCCCATTTGGAACCGAAATCGAGTGTGGTCTCTGTCTTTTTTGCCATCAGTCTTTACTGAAATAATCCAATCCTTGATATTTTCCATCGGCCTGTCTGGCCAGTTGCATAAGCACATCGTTGGCCAAGCTGCTAGCCCCAAAACGGAACCATTCGTTGCTTAGCCAAGCATCACCCAGCGTTTCTTTCACCATTACTAAATAGTGCAGGGCTAACTTTGATTTGCTGATGCCACCCGCAGGTTTCATTCCCACCATTTTGCCTGTTTCGTAATAATGATCTCGAATGGCTTCCAGCATTACCAAGGTAACTGGCATCGTAGCCGCTGGGCTAATTTTTCCTGTGGAGGTTTTGATGAAATCGGCCCCGGCACGCATGGCAATATCACTCGCATGCCGCACATTGTCCAATGTAGAAAGTTCTCCCGTTTCTAGGATTACCTTCAATCTTGCTTTGCCGCAGGCCTCTTTAATGGCCGCAATTTCATCAAACACAAAACTGTAATTCCCTGAAAGGAATTCGCCTCTCGAAATCACCATATCCACTTCATCTGCCCCAGCATCAACCGCAATTTTGGTGTCAGCCAATTTTATCTCTCTAGATGAATTTCCCGAAGGAAAAGCAGTCGCCACAGAAGCTACTTTAACACCTGTTCCTTTCAGCACATCGACCGCTGTTGCAACATGAGTTGGGTAAACACAGACTGCCGCAACTGTCGGCAAACCTGGCAATGCATCGTGCAAATGTGCCGCCTTGTAGCACATTTGTCGCACTTTTCCAACGGTGTCCTTTCCTTCCAAAGTGGTAAGATCTATCATGTTCAAGACCATTTTTAGGCCTTGATTTTTTGCCTCATTCTTGATGCTCCGTGTCTGAAAGCGCGCCACACGTTCTTCAACTCCAACCTGATCTACAGGTCGTTTCAATGCTATCAATTCGTTATTGGTCATTCTGAAAAATGAATGTGCTAATGTAATTATTCGGTCTGTGGCTGACTGTGCAGGATAAACATATTGAGAACGCTCAACTTTTGAGCAGATGGTCTTGTCCCGACCTTTCGGCAGGCAGATCGGTTCAGGCGGAAATTCTGCACAGAGAACCGAGGGTGAATCCGCGAGATCTACGCGAGACGAATAATCTTTAGAAGGTAATTGCGTTTGCTTTGCTCCCAAAACGAATTCGCTTTAAAGCAAGCAATTCTGTAGCTTCGCGCGCCCAAAATGA
>JBDNJH010000033.1:0-4673 GCA_041687875.1 Flavobacteriales bacterium
ATAGCTTACCTCAAATTCATCTTTATCGTTGAAATCGCGTGTTAAGATCCCGCCTAATCCAATGAATTTTCCTGGTGATTTTTCTATGGCCGCTAAAAGCCCAAACTGCTGGTTCGCATAACGATAAAGCTGTTTATCAATCCAAAATTTGGATGATGTCTGTTTGTCTAAACTAAAGTCAACCGCCACAAACCGGCCGTTGGGATTATCCACGAAAAATTCTGCCCAAGTATCGATGTCATTCTCCGTGAGTTTTCGGAGAATTAGTCGGTCGGTTTCTTGGGAATAGTAATCCATGAATTGTCTTTAAATAATACTGTTACCAATGCTTTTTGATGCCATAATTGCCTTTTCTGCCCGATCAGGGAGGGCATTTCCGCAACCAAATGCCTCTCCTAAGGGATCGGGGAGGGCATTCCTGTACCCAAATGTCACTCCTAAGGGATCAGGGAGGGCATTTCCGCGCCCAAGTGCCTCTCCTAAGGAATCAGGGAGGGCGTTTCAGCAACCAAATGCTCCTCGAAAGTGGAGGTTTATGGCTGTTTTGTGGCCCTTTGCTCTACAAATATATTAAACCACAATATTCACAATCCGGCCCGGCACCACAATCACCTTTTTAGGAGTAGCACCTTCCAAGCGTTCTTGTACCTCCGCATTGGCAAGGACAGCTTTTTCAACTTCATCTTTTCCCATGCTTGCAGGAAGTTCAATTTTGAGGCGCATTTTACCGTTAATGCTAATCGGGACCTAGATACTGTCGTAGAAATCAAGAAAACCTACCTTAGCCGACATACACGTCAACAAGTACTTATTATGAAATCGACACTGATTGATGAGACCTTGTTCCGAATTAAGCAGTCGCTCTCTAGTGATGAGTTCATTGATGTTGAAACAAGTAAAGTTGAACTCAAGGATCTGTCAACAGGCAGCGACTGGAAATCTTTGAAAGAAACCATCTGTGCATTTTTAAATACGGATGGCGGCATTATTGTCTGTGGAATCAGAGAGAAGAATAAGCAGTACATACTTACAGGATTCAACAGAAACAATGAAGGCAATCTCACCGATTTGGATTCTAAGTTTTTTAAAGATGAACGTGGAGTTCTCCTTGATGTTTCAGACCACATCCACTTCGACTACTTCCCGATGCAAGACAAGGAAGTGGCGGTTATTGCCATATTTCCTCTTTCAGATGACTTGAAATATGTTCAATTCAATGAGATACATTATGAGCGAAAACTGACCGGAGATTGCCAGATTCCTCAGCCTAAGTTACAAAGGCATAGAGAGTATAAGGCGGAGTTGGAATACGCAAAGGAATTAGCATTAGTCGCAGATGCATCAATTAAGAATCTTAGCTTAGATAAAATCAACAACTATGTCAATCTACTGAACCGTGAGATTAGGAATGAGACGCTGAAACCATCCATTGTAAAAGCCAAACCATTTTTAGCTAATCAACATTTTATCCGAGAAGAAAAGGTTACCACCTTGGGGATGCTTGTTTGTGGGGCAGACCCTTACCATTTCCTTGGCGCTAGAGCAGAGGTAAACGCCTATTTTGATACAGATTCTGGTATCGGCAAGGACAAGAAGCTATTCCGTAGTGATGTAATCACTTTGATGGAAGATTCTTTCAGATTTGTTTGGGGGCACATACGTGTAGCCAGATCTGTGACCGATGGCGGCAAGAGTGAGCCTGAGTATCCCGAACAGCTTGTCCGAGAAGTCATCAACAATGCCTTGGCCCACCGCGACTACACCATTGACGGATTCGTCAGCCTGACAGTCGAGCCTGCCCAATACCTCGAAGTACGCAATCCGGGATCTTTCAAGGAGAAAATGAAGCTGATACACACGGAAACGGATGTCCCTGTACGCAGGCTCATCCATGGCATCCCAGAGAGCAAGAACCCCAAGCTGGCAGGTGTGCTCAAAGTGTTCGACAAGCTAGAGGGACAGAGCAGGGGCATGTCTTTCCTGATTAACGCGGCCCTCGAAAACCTGACCGACCTGCCTTACTATATCATCAAGGATAATCTGGTCACGCTGCGAATTCCGCAGGGCAGACTGCTGGACGAGGGCGTGGCGGTCTGGCTCGCAGGCTACAGCGGTTACATCACCTCAAAACTCGGTTTTTCACCCACAGAGCAGCAACGGCAGGTGCTCGCCTATTTCTACAAGTCGGAACTGCTGAACCGTCAGCGATACTTCACCATCCTGCTCAACGAGAGCAACAATCACTTTCAGGCCATTGAAGCGTTGAGGAACGCTGGACTTCTTGATGAGCATGAGGCGTCCTCCGAGGAGGCTCCCGTATTCATCCTAGATAGGACATTGCTGCGTACGGAGTTCCACAAGGAGCTGCGCGAACTGATGGGCGGCCCGGTGTTAAACAGTCTCGACCAAGCGGCATTGCACATCTTGAACCTCACCTATCAGTACACTGTTTACAATGATGGCGGACTGAAGGCCTCTGAGTTAACCCCAGAGATTTACCGCAGACTTAATGGCAAACAAATTATCCCAAGGAAGTATGAGTCATTGGGGAGGCAAGTGAGAAAGCACTGTACGCAACTTGAGGGAGAGGGAATTCTTGTCCGTGATGAAAAGAAAGCATACCGCTTGAACCGTAATTACATACAACCTCAGTCGCTGTTTTCAAAGAAAGATTGAGACGCTAAATACTTCTCACACAACGATATTCACAATCCGCCCCGGCACCACAATCACCTTCTTAGGCGCGGCACCTTCCAATCGTTGTTGCACTTCTTCATTCGCAAGAACAGCTTGCTCAACTTCATCCTTTCCCATACTTGCAGGGAGTTCTAAAGTGAGGCGTGTCTTTCCGTTAAAACTGATTGGGTAAAAGACACTATCCTTCACCAAAAAGCTTTCGTTGAAGGCAGGATATGTGGCAAATGTGATGCTTTCCGTGTGACCGAACAGTGACCAAATCTCTTCTGCAATGTGTGGCGCATACGTAGAAATCACAACCGTCAATGGCTCCAAAATTGCACGTTTGTTGCACTTCAAATCGTTGAGTTCGTTTACGCAAATCATAAACTGACTTACGCTTGTATTGAATGATAGACGCTCAATGTCTTCCTGCACCTTTTTGATGGTGGCGTGGAGTGCTTTCAACTCTTTTGGAGTTGGTGCTTCTTCCGAAACTACGAACGTATCTCCATCATGAAACAGGTTCCAGAACTTTTTCAAGAACCGCGAAACGCCTTCAATCCCGTTTGTGTTCCATGGTTTGGCATCTTCCAACGGCCCCAAGAACATTTCGTAGAGGCGAAGTGTGTCTGCTCCATAGCGTTCGATAATGTCATCAGGATTTACAACGTTGTACTTCGACTTGGACATTTTTTCAACCTCTGGACGAGTTTTAAAGTCAAATTGTTCTTTTGGAAGATTTGGCACTAAAGGGCGAATATCTCCGTCCGAAGTAATGTAAGAAGCTGTGCTACCTGATATAAATGCACTTCCGTGAAAGTCCTTACCAAAATCGGATTTCACAAGTTCATCAATTTGATAAAAGCTACCGTTGTCATATTGTATTGGAACATTTTTCTCCGTGTATCGAGCTATGTAGTCTTCAAGTCCTTTCTCGTCCTTAGAGTCTTTGTAAAGTTTTAGAGCCTGTTCATACAAATCAGAACTTAAAAAAGTTGTTACAGCCTCGTTGAGGTAAATATCTTCACCTATAGGATTTACAAAAACCCTATTCTTTTTGGTTTTTTCGAAATACACCTTTTGCGAAACCCCCTGAATCATCCCCTGATTCACCAACTTCTTAGCTGGCTCATCAAATGGTATATGGCCAAGGTCTTTTAGGAATTTGGTCCAGAAGCGAACGTAAAGCAAATGGCCTGTGGCGTGTTCTGCTCCGCCTGCGTAATAGTTCACATTCCCCCAATACTCCATGGCTTCCTTACTGCAGAAAGTCTCGTCATTATTGGGATCCATGTAGCGCAAATAGTACCAGCTACTGCCCGCCCAACCTGGCATGGTAGAAAGCTCAAAGGGATAGACGACCCCTCCCTGACCCTCCCCTGAGGGGCGGGAATTCGGGAGAGCATTCTCAGACTTTGAAGAGGTTCGGACAGCTCCGCGCTCTGGATCATATCCCCAACCTTCAGCGCGCGCTAGTGGCGGCTCGCCTGTTTCTGTAGGTAAATATTCATCTACCTCTGGCAGTTCAATCGGTAGGTGTTCCTCCTTTACAGGATAAGGAATGCCATCCTTGTAATAAATAGGAATAGGTTCTCCCCAATAGCGCTGACGACCAAACACGGCATCGCGCTGTCGGTAGTTAATCTTGCCTTCACCAATCTTCATTTCCTCCATTTTGGCAATAGCCGCTTTTATCCCATCCTTAACCGTCATTCCGTTGAGGAAATCGGAATTGATGAGGGTTCCGTCTTTACCATCGTAAACGGCCCCTCCCTGACCCTCCCCTGATGGGAGGGAATTCGCAGGTGCTTCGATAACGGGAATGATGGGGATGTTGAAGTGTTTTGCAAAATCATAATCGCGTTGGTCGCCACTTGGCACGGCCATAACCGCACCCGTTCCGTAACCAGCCAACACGTAATCACCAATCCAAATGGGGATTGGCGCTCCAGTAAATGGATGCTCAGCATACGCACCCGTGAAAGCGCCTGAAA
>JBDNJH010000223.1:0-2518 GCA_041687875.1 Flavobacteriales bacterium
AACCTTGAAGGAAAAGTAATGATCAAAAAGTGCGTGAGTTTATGGTCTCAGCAGCTTGACGCACACATCATCACCAAAGATGGTTGTCGCAACCTTATGGTGGCTGCGGAATTGATTGAAAATCATGATGTGATAGGTCGGGCTAAGGCAAGAGTTGAAAGCTTTAGAAACACGTCTGTCTATGACGAAGATAATTTGGTGAGTTCTATTGGCCAACCACTGTTACTAGCTAGGAATTGATATGAGCTGGTACGTGCCTTTCAACCAATTGAGCATCAAGCAGCGTAGCGTTCTTGATGGGATCAGCAAACAACTTTCAAAGCCACATTGGATACAAGGTTTTGCTGGTACAGGGAAGACCGTAGTAATAACTCATTTAATTGAACGGGTTGCAGCGGATCAACCCAAAGCCACTCTTTGCTTTATTACCTTTACCCACGCTCTTAAAGACTTGGTGTCGACTGGTTTCCATGGCCCAGTTGCCACGCGGATTGTTATTAAAACGCACACGCAATTTTTGTCTGACAGGCGGACATACGATTACGTTTTCCTTGACGAGGTCCAAGATATAAAGCCTGGTGACTTAACAAGAATAAAAGCTCTTTCTGAGCATATGTACGTTGCTGGAGACTCCGATCAAAGAATATACGAGGAAGGTGCAAAAGAAGAGGATATCGTTCGGACGGTTCAGCCCGTTGCATGGAAGCTATTGGAAATATTTCGGCTTACCAAGTTACTTCGAGATGTCGCTTTATCTATCCTACCTAAGGCCAGAATCGTAGAGGGAAGCGATGCTGTCAAGACAGCGAACGTAACAATTCGACTTATCCCCTTTGAAAAAGAGAGCAATGAGGTTGAGTGGGTTTGGGATGAGGCTTTTCGTCGTTCCCGGCCTGGCGATCCAAGCGTAATTCTATTCCCCACGCATGATGCGATCGCAGATTTTTCTTGGAAACTTGCAAATCATTTGAAGAACGATGCACCGCCGAGGGTTAGATTTTCCAAAGGTAAACGTGATTACACACCATTTAATGAGCACTGGTCCGAAAATGATACGCCGCTTGTATATTTAGGAAATAGTTTTGGTTCTCTTGCTGAGAGTGAAACCAAGCCTCTCGTTTACCTGATGACATTTCACAGTTCGAAAGGATTGGATTTTAGGAATGTATTTATTCCAAGTCTTAACTCAGACACAGTGATTGTTGGGAAGCGAGCGCTTGAAAATGATCCTGATTTGGATCGGCGTGTTCTATTTGTTGCCGTAACCAGAAGCAGAGAGAATCTGTTCTTGTCCTTTAACAGCAAAAAGCCCCATCCTCATGTGGCTAATTTGCCAAAGTCAGTGGTCACGGATGTCAAAGTGACGAAAAAGCCTAATTCAGATAAAGAGGATTTCTTTTAAATATGGACCACTCAGCATGGATGTTCGTCGCCACATATCCCGAGTGGCTGAATTGGATTGCAATCGGTCGAATTCGTTGCAATGGTCGTGTATCTCGCGTGAGGGATAGTGAGGATACAGACGGCTTTGCATTGTTGATGGACCGAGCGCCAGATATAAGCATTGATGATGACCAGGCTTTTATTCTAGCAAAGCTCAAGCCGAACTTTCGTAGTTTCCAGCAGGATGTAGCTTCTTCAAATTCGCAAGAACTAACATGGTTGTTGATTGAAGCCGTAGATGAATTCATACCTGTTTCTGATCGGGGCGCACGCCTGATAGAAGCGGATGCGCAACGTGCCAAGGCAAAGATTGGTCCTGCAATATTTCAGAATGCGTGGCAATCTTGGACGTCTGTACATAAAGACTTACGGGCGGACTGCCGTGGGCGAACACTTGTTAAAGTTATGGGCCTTAGCGAACCAAATTTGTCTTCAATTCCTAGTCAAATTTCTAATTATTTGAGCGGCAAGATATCTTTACCGAATGCGGAGAAGGCATCAGAACTTAGGGCCACAAATGCTTTTGCCTGGGCAGCCAGTTTCGCAGTATTTGGTGTCTTGGTTGGCGAGGAAGAGAAGAGAGCACGGACTCAAGAACTTGGTTTGGGTGAGGTCATTCGAAAGTTGCGTCAGGATTTCTCAGTAAAGGAGCCGGTTTTAAAGGATAGGCTGCTCCGCGACATTGGGCAAAAGCTTTCTGAAGTTATTCAATCTCGCTTGGGTATTGATGTTTCCATTCTTCAACTGGTCGTTGTTTTCCATCACGCTGATGTAATTGCTTCGGGCAAGGATGTGGTTCTTCATTCATTAGTCAAGGACATTGGCGAGGTGGTAATGGAGTGTGGGCCGATCGCTGGTGCAAACACTGCTTACATGATTGGCCGAGCTATGGATGACATTGCGGTCACCACCTTGGCCTACGCCAGTACACCTCTCATGTTTTCTTCATTGGTACCCGGAAAACTACCATGTTCAGTTGATGTTGGAAATTATGTTGTTGAGCGTCAACAAGAACTTGCTGAACAGCATGCCAATACGCTCAAGGCTCAAGCTGATGCCGCTGCCGCTGCCGCTG
>JBDNJH010000034.1:0-28336 GCA_041687875.1 Flavobacteriales bacterium
TGAGGTACAGGTCGTGATAATGAACGTACCCGTTGAAGGTGTATACAACACTTCGGCTAGCATCTATTCCAAGGTCGATAATTGCAGATGTTGCAATGAAAACTTCGGTTTTCATGTTGAAGGCTGCCAGAGTGATTCCACCGATGGCACCACCTGTTCCAACTACTCCTGCAATAAAACCTGATAATACTCCGCCACTAATGGAATTAGTGATGGTAGGTTTTATCTCTAACTTATTGAATACTAGAAATGTAAGACTTGTTGCTATTAAGAATGAGAGTATTCCGAAAAGTGTGTCAAATTGAAAATGAACCAATTAATTTGACAGCATGAAAAAGAAAAAGAGTGAAGAATGGAGAGTATTCTGAAAAGGGTGTTCCATTTTGATTATAACTATTAAATGTATCGGTCAAAACTTGTTTTTAGATACAAATTCACTGATTACTCGGGTTGTTTTTCTTGATATGATAAGAGGCGTGCATAAACCTATTCAAACACAGAACTCGTAAAAAACAACAGAAGAAACAGGCAGTTTTTTTATCCCGAAAAGTGTTTAAATCACCAACATATAAGGATTCTTTAAAGCTTATTCGGCTCATCGAACAAAACTTGCTTACCATTGTATCTTATAGAAAGCAAAAATACATGGCATTTGTAAGAACGATGAATGACATCATTCAAAATCTCACCACACTGGAGGGATACATCACTGGAGAAGACAAAACACTAGCCGAACAGGCTAAAAAGCTTGTCAAAGAGGGAGATAGCATTGTGGTTTACAAGGTAGAAGGTGAAAATCACTTTGCTCCAAGTGAATTCTGTGCGACCAAAGACACCACGCTTAAATCATTCACCACCCCATCTGAAGACGAGCGTAAAGACGCTAATAAGGCAGTTGCGAAAGTGGTCGGAAAAGAAGCATTTGCAAACAAGACCATCGATGGCAAGTTTGTGGAATACTGCACCAGCATTGGTGTGAAGCCTGGTAAGTCCGAACGTATCTATTGGAGGCTTTATGAAGGCGGTTCTTATTTGGAGCTCTAGGTCGAGCCAGTCACTTAGACTGAACGGCTATCTTTGCCGTCCTAAATGCGAACGGTTGCCTTCCATACGCTCGGCTGTAAGCTGAATTTCTCTGAAACGAGCACCATTGCCCGTCAGCTTATTGCTGCCGGCTATCAGCGTGTGGATTTCAAGGAATCTGCCGATGTCTACATCATCAATACTTGTTCGGTTACCGATCAGGCTGATGCCACGTGCAGGAATATCGTGAGGCAGGCATTGAAGGTGAATCCGAATGCATTTGTGGCTGTTATAGGTTGCTACGCACAATTGAAGCCAAAGGAAATTGCCAGTATTGAAGGCGTTGATATTGTGCTTGGCGCAAACGAAAAGTTCAACATTGCTGGCTATCTAGAAAATCTTGATAAGGTTCCCGAAGCTGGAGTTCACAGCTGCGAAATCAAGGATGTGAAAGAGTTCATTCCCGGATTTTCATCCAACGATAGAACACGCACATTCTTGAAATTGCAGGACGGTTGTGATTACTTCTGCTCGTTTTGCACCATTCCGCTTGCGAGAGGAAGAAGCAGAAGCGAGAATATTGCCAATAGCCTCATATCAACCAAAGAAGCCATCGCCACAGGCGTAAAAGAAATTGTACTCACAGGTGTGAATATCGGAGATTTTGGTTCGGGAACGGACGAGAATTTCCATCAGCTTATTCAGCAATTGGATAAGCTGGAAGGGGATGTGGAGCGTTTCCGAATTTCGAGTATCGAACCGAATTTGTTGAGTGATGAGATTATTCGATTCTGTGCTGATTCAGACCGGTTTGTACCGCATTTCCATATCCCACTTCAAAGTGGTTCAGATGTGTTGCTTGAGAAAATGCGCAGACGCTACGATTCCGCGCTTTATCGCAGTCGCATTGAGACCATCAAAGAAGTGATGCCACATGCCTGTATTGGTGTGGATGTGATTGTAGGGCATCCGGGAGAAACGGAGGAAGAATTCCTGAAAACCTACACATTCCTGAACGAACTACCCATTTCCTATCTTCATGTGTTCACTTATTCTGAACGACCAAACACAACGGCTGTGCGAGTGAAAGATGAAGTTGTTCCCGTTAGTGAACGAAGGAAACGCAATAAAATGCTCACAATTTTGAGCGAAAAGAAAAAGCGTGCATTCTACGAACCATTCGCAGAAACCGCGCGACCTGTTCTATTCGAGCATGAAAACAAGGACGGATTCATGTTCGGTTATACCGACAATTACCTCCGTGTTCGGATTCCGTTTGATGATTCGCTTTCGGGCATGATTGTGCCAACGGAACTTGCCATGTTGGGCGATGATGGTGTGTTTGAGGGAGTTACTCAATTGGCGAATGAGGAAATTAGCAAATGAGATAATGTGCTAATTCGCCAATTATCTAATTACCAAATTGTCTAATCATCTAATCTAGAAAATGTACCCAACGTTCTACGACCTCGTTCTAGACCTCTTCGAAATTTCCGTTCCGGCATTCAAATACATGCAGAGTTATGGGATGATGGTCGGAGTTGGCTTTATCGTTGGTAGCATTCTGCTCATTATTGAACTAAAACGCAAGGAAAGCATCGGGCAAATCAAGCCGGTTAAGAATCCGAAAAGTGGCGAACTAGTTCATGCAGATGATCATGTAGGCAACATTGCCATTATTGCTGGAATTGGAGCCATTGTGGGTGGAAAACTGTTTCATAATCTCGAAAATTGGGACCAAGTGGTGGATGACCCAATGGGAGCATTAACTAGAATGAGTGGATTCTCGTTCTATGGCGGAATGATTGTGGCTATGAGCTTGTTTGTATGGTATGCCCGAAAACATCAACTCAAAATTCTTCACTTCTTTGATGCTGTGATGCCTTCATTGGCGTTGGGTTATGGTTTTGGAAGATTAGGTTGTCACATATCTGGTGATGGAGATTGGGGCATTCCGAACGACCTGCCCAAACCCGATTGGATGAGTTTTCTACCCGATTGGATGTGGGCCTACGACTATCCGAATAACGTGCTTGGGGTAGACCTGATCACTTACTACGCATCAAAAGGTTATACAAGTCTGACAGGTTTTGCCTACCCTACTCCGATTTACGAGATTATCATGTCTATCATGATTTTTGCAGTGCTTTGGGCCATGCGCAAACGCTGGACTACACCCGGCATTATGATCTCGGCCTATTTTATTCTAGCAGGTGCAGAAAGATTGCTCATAGAGCAGATTCGTATCAATAACGAATACAACATTTTAGGCGGTATTACGCAGGCTGAAATTATTTCTATGACCATGATTGTCCTAGGTTGCCTTGGGTTCTACTACATGCCTAAGGTTGGGCAGCGTTGGGCGAAATACTAGGTTAATCCTACTTCAGGATTTAGCTTAGAGCAAGAAAAGCCACGCCAGCGATTACTGCCCCGAGCACAGGCCCTACAATCGGGATCCAGCTGTAACTCCAATTGCTATCGCGTTTGCCTTTGATAGGAACCAACGCATGAATGATGCGAGGTCCTAAATCACGCGCTGGATTGATGGCGTATCCCGTGGTTCCGCCCAAGCTCATTCCAATTCCTACAACGAGAAACGCAACGGGAAGTGCCCCGATGGAACCGAGCCCGATGACGGTATCTGCCAGCGAATCTGAGACAAAGGTTGGCCCAGCCAAATAAAGCACCACAAAAACCAGCACGAATGTTCCCATTGCTTCACTAAAAATGTTTTTAAACGTATTTGGGATGGATGCGCTTGTGCAGAACGTTCCGAGAACGCTGTCCTTGTCATCCATGCGATTGTAATGGTCTGAAAACTGAAACCAAACCAGAAAAGCACCGGCAATGGCACCTGCCAATTGTGCCATGATATAGAACGGCACTTCAGCCCATGGGAATCTTCCCGAAACGGCAAGCCCGATGCTAACAGCCGGATTGAGATGTGCTCCGCTGTAAGGTCCGGCCACAATCACACCAGCAAAAACCGCAAAGCCCCAACCGAAGGTGATAAGCGGCCAGCCACTACCAAAAGCAAAACTGTCCTTTAAACTAACGTTGGCATTCACACCAACTCCCAAAAGGATAAGCAAGAAGGTTCCGATGAATTCTGCGAGAAAAGGCTGCATGCTTGAATTTACGATTGGTTAATGCGCATAAAACTAGAACTAATCTCAATAAGTGCATCTTTGCAGCCTCAAGTTTAAAAGCAACGCATGTATCCAACACTCTACGACCTTGTTCTTGATATTTTTGGACTTTCAATCCCTCCTTTCCGATTGGTGCAGAGTTTTGGGATGATGGTGGCGTTGGCATTTCTTGCCGCCAGCTTAGATTTGAAATCGGAACTCAAGCGAAAGGAAGGTCTAGGATTGCTGGCTCCAGTAAAAAAGAAAATCTGGAAAGGAAAGAAATCTAGCCTTGTTGAAAAGGTCATTTCAGCAATTATAGGATTTGTGATTGGCTATAAATTCCTTGCGTTAGTGCTAGATTTCGACATGATTTCAGGAAACCCACAGGCTTTCATTCTTTCTGCGAAAGGAAATTTACTTGGAGGATTTTTAGGAGCTGCTCTTTCGGTGGGAATGCGCCTTTGGGAGGATAAAAAAGAAGCACTGCCCGAACCAAAAGAGGTTGAAATTATCGTTCATCCCTACGAACAGGTTGGCACCATTACCATTTTGGCTGCCGTTTTCGGTATTCTGGGTGCCAAGCTGTTCCACAATCTAGAGAATTTTGACGATCTGATGGCCGATCCGATAAATGCGCTCGTATCGTTCAGCGGACTTTCGTTCCTAGGCGGACTGATTTGTGCCGCTGCCGCCATTCTCTGGTTCGCCAAAAAGAACAACATCAAATTGTTGCACCTCACGGATGCCGCGCTTCCCGGACTGATGCTCGCTTATGGTGTTGGCCGCATGGGTTGTCAGATTGCGGGCGATGGCGATTGGGGAATTCCGAACGATGCACCAAAGCCAGAATGGTTGAGCTTTCTGCCAGATTGGGCTTGGGCTTACAATTATCCGAACAACGTTTTGGGAATAGACCTCAAAGCAGATTTTGCACAGATGAGATACGTGAGCTTGACTGGTTATGCATGGCCGACTCCAATCTACGAAACCACTATGGCGCTGATTATTTTCGGTTTTCTGGCCTTCATGCGCAGACGTTGGACAACACCCGGAATGGTTATGTCGTGGTACCTCATACTTTCAGGCGCAGAGCGGTTGGCCATTGAACAAGTTCGAATCAATAACGAATACCCAATCTTTGGAGGCGTTACTCAGGCCGAAATTATCTCAACCATTCTTATCATTCTCGGAATCGTTTTCCTTTTCCTCATGCCCAAAGTGGGTAAAAAATGGGCTCAATACTGATGGACATTTCCACCCTCAACCTACCAGATATTGCTTGCGAAGTGTGTGGCATTGCCCGCAAGGCCGGTGCATTCATCCTCAACGAACGAAAGGCATTCACTTCTGAAAAAGTGGAAGTAAAAGGCCGCAATGATTTTGTTTCGTATGTCGATAAAGGAGCTGAGAAACTCATTGTCGCGGATCTCAAAAAGCTACTTCCTGAAGCTGGATTTATTACAGAGGAAGGAACTGAAAAGCGCGATGACAATCCGCTCAAATGGGTAATTGACCCGCTGGATGGCACCACCAACTTCATTCATGGCATGCCATTTTTTGCCGTGAGTATTGCGCTTTTGTATGAGAAAGAGCCGTTGGTTGGCGTTGTGTTTGAAATCAATCAGGATGAGATGTTCTCTGCCTGGAAGGATGGTGGCGCGTTCATGAACGGTGAGGCTATTCAGACCTCCGATGCCCCAAAAGTTGCCGACTCCCTGCTCGGAACGGGTTTCCCTTACTACGATTACCATTTGCTCGACCAATACCTCGAATTATTCAAACATTTGATGCAGCATTCGCATGGCATTCGCAGACCGGGTTCTGCCGCAACCGACCTTGCCTATGTAGCTTGCGGTAGGTTTGATGGATTTTATGAATACAGTCTCTCTCCGTGGGATGTGGCCGCAGGAATTCTGCTCGTTAAAGAAGCTGGCGGTGTGGTCACAGATTTTTCTGGAGGAGATGATGCTATTTTTACAAAAGAGATTATTGCCACCAATCCGCACATCTTCAACGAGTTTTCGGAGCTTTTGGCTAGTTTTATGAAATAGAACAATTCACACTCTCATTAGTTGAATATAGCGTTCTTGACTGGACATTGAATAGCCACAGAAACACAGAATGCACAGAAGCTTTCACAGAAAATATTCTTCCTTTATTCTGCGCCTTCTGTGTTTCTGTGGCTAAAAACAAGTTTACTTGTAGCCAATGGCATCTATAATTTGAATCTGCAATCAATCCTTTCGGTAAACAAAGGGATAAGTACATAATGAAATGACACGAGCAACCTTCACCATCTTTTTTTCCTTCTTCCTTTTTCTTTTTTCCTACGCTCAGGAAGACTCAACTGTTGTTGAGAATGAGTCAGCCCAACTGACAGAAACCGCTCCTTCCTCATCCAAAAAAAAGGTTTATACGTTTGATGTAAAAGAGGAAATCGGCCCAGGCGTTTGGCGCAAAATGCAAAAGGCATTTGAAGAGGCAAACGCATGGAACGCTGACCTCATTCTGCTGCACATGAACACCTATGGAGGAATGGTGCTACATGCAGATAGTATGCGTACCAAAATCCTCAACAGCAAGATCCCTGTCTGGGTATTTATTGATAATAACGCTGCCTCGGCAGGAGCGCTTATTTCTATTGCGTGCGATAGCATTTACATGCGAAAAGGTGCAAACATTGGTGCCGCCACGGTGGTCAACCAAACGGGAGAGCAAATGCCTGATAAGTACCAAAGCTACATGCGCAGCACCATGCGCTCCACAGCCGAAGCAAAGGGACGTAATCCTGATATTGCCCAAGCCATGGTAGATGCTTCTATCAAGATTGATGGCATAAGCGATTCGGGAAAGGTTATCACTTTCACCGCTTCGGAAGCCATCAAATATGGTTTCTGCGAAGGCATGCACGAAACGGTTGACGAAGTACTCATCGAGAACGGATTCCCCGATTATGAACTCAAAACCTATGAGGCAACTGGGCTGGACACCTTCATCGGTTGGATGGTGAATCCTGCCATCAGCGGCATCCTCATCATGATAATTATTGGTGGGATTTACTTTGAATTGCAATCTCCCGGGATAGGGTTTCCGTTGGCAGCCGCCATCATTGCGGCTCTACTGTATTTCACACCGCTCTATTTAGAAGGATTGGCAGAAAACTGGGAGGTCATTCTGTTCATGGTCGGCATTGTGCTGCTGGCGGTAGAAATATTTGTCATTCCTGGTTTTGGCGTGGCAGGGGTTTCGGGCATCGCCCTCGTCATGACATCCCTCATTCTAAGCTTGATAAACAACGTTGGCTTCGATTTTGAAATGACCATGCCAACGCAAATCATCAACGCATTTCTCACTGTGCTTCTAGCTACGGTCGGAGGCTTTTTCGGGTCTATTTTTCTCACCAAAAAATTCCTCACAACTTCCATGATGAGTTCGATGGTGCTTTCGTCTGTTCAGAACAGATCTGAAGGTTTTGTAGGCGTTAATTTAAAGGAGAACGAATTGATTGGTATGCAGGGCATCGCTTTCACCATTCTCCGTCCTTCTGGCAAAGTGGAAATCGGTGGCGACATCTATGATGCCACTGCCCTCACCAGTTATATTGATAAGGGCGAGCTCATTGAGGTGGTCAAGTATGAGACCGCCCAATTGTTTGTGAGAAAAGCGGCCAAGTAAGAATTTACATTCGTCAACTGGCTTAAACGGGGTTATCTGCTACATTCGCCCCCGATGATCTCCTACCCCAATGCAAAGATCAACCTTGGGTTGAACGTGGTTCGAAAGCGTGATGATGGCTATCACGACATCGAAAGCGTTTTCTATCCCGTTCCGTGGCGAGATATGCTGGAAATTGTCCCCGAAAGAGTGGGAAAAGGAAAGGTCACGTTCACATCTTCGGGCATAAACATTCCTTCTGATGGAAAGCCGAATCTCTGCGAACGTGTCTATCAATTGATGCACGATGAATTTGGGCTGTTCTCAGTAAAAATACACTTGCACAAGATTGTTCCTATTGGAGCAGGTTTGGGTGGCGGAAGTTCCGATGCCGCCTTTGTTGCAACTATGCTGAATGAGATGTTTGAACTTGAGCTTTCGGCAGAAAAGCTAGAAGATATCGTTTCAAGAGTTGGTAGTGATTGTCCTTTCTTCATCCGAAACAAACCTGCTTTTGTAACAGGAAGAGGCGAAATCCTTGAACCTTTCGATATTGATCTTTCGGGTCTTTGGCTCATGCTTATCAACCCGAATATTCATATTGGCACCAAGGAAGCCTATGCTGGAATACGCGCATCTCAACCTAAAACTTCCTTAAAAAAACTTGTTCTAAAAGGTATTTCTGAATGGAAGGCTTCGGTCTCCAATGATTTTGAAGCATCCGTATTCCCACAATACCCCATCCTACCAGAAATAAACGAGCAACTCTATGCTATGGGCGCCATCTACGCAGCCATGACCGGCAGCGGCTCTACCCTTTTCGGACTTTTTGAAAAGGAGCCGAACAGGTTGGAAATTGACCCGAACTACAGCGTAAAGTCGATACGGTTATAATCCGCTTGTTTACCCAAACATCGAAAAAAGAGTGCTGGACCGGATATGAAATAGCCACAGAAACACAGAAGGCACAGAAGGTTTCACAGAAAAACATACTTCCTTTATTCTGTGCTTTCTGTGGCTAAAAACAAGTTCACTGGTGCGTCAAAGAATCGACTTTCCATCTGTAATGAATCCATTTGACAGACAAACCAACAACCCAATAACTAATAACTCGAGCCATACAATAAATGAAAAAGGAGCCCGTTCCTCAGCCATTAAATTTTCTTTTCCTTTGCCCTTGATGCGAGCCATACTACTTATTCTTCTTTTCTCAGTATCTCTTCAGTCTTTTGCCCAGTTGGGCGGAAGCTCTACGTATAGTTTTCTGGACATGACCTCCTCTGCGCGAAACGCAGCTATGGGCGGTGACCAGATTGCCATTAAGGATGGAGATTTAGACATGCTGTATTTGAATCCATCCATTCTTGACACATCCATGCACATGTATCTCGCTACCGATTTCACCAATTATTATGGTGATATCAACTATGGATACATTGGCTACGCCCACAACTTCGAAAAGATTGGAATGATGGGATTTGGGGTGATGTATGCCAATTATGGCGATTTCACCCGTGCGGATCTGAACGGCACCATTCAAGGAAGTTTTTCTGCCAATGAGACCTTGCTTCACGCCACATACGCCCGAGGTTTTGGGAAATACTTCTCTACAGGTGCCAATGTCAAGCTCATTTACTCTCAACTGGCCGATTACAATTCGTTCGGAATTGCTGCAGATTTGGCCGCTACTTTCTATCACCCGAAAACCAACTGGACGATAAGTTTGGTTGCACGGAATCTGGGTTCTCAGCTAAAGCCATACGTGGCTGGACAGTACGAAGCGCTTCCGTTGAGCTTGGATCTGGGTGTCAGTCACAAGTTGAAATACATTCCGCTCAGACTTTCCATGACCATTGTGGATCTACAACGGCCGAATCTGGCTTATATAGATCCTACCAATTCGCCACCTGCTGTTGACCCTCTTACGGGCGAAGTGACGGTGCAAAAAATTAACATTGGCGATGCCATCATGCGGCATTTCATCTTCAGCACAGAGTTGACCATAGCAAAAAGGATAATGTTACGAGCTGGGTACAATTATGGCAGACGGCAAGAATTCAAAGTGGCGAGCAGACCAGGAACTGTCGGGTTTTCTTGGGGAATTGGCATCAAGGTCAATCGGTTTATGATTTCTTACAGCCGAGCTACGTATCATTTGGCAGGCGGCACCAACCAGATTTCTATCATGACCAACTTGGGAACGCATATAAAAATGCCCAAGCGCGTTAGAAAGGAGAAGAACGATAAAGACAAGCCAACCACCGATGGATAAGATTACCATTGCCATTGATGGTTATTCATCTTGTGGCAAAAGTACGCTTGCCAAGCAACTGGCAGCCAAACTCAATTACGCGTATGTTGATAGTGGCGCCATGTATCGAGCCATTACGCTTTACGCCATCGAAAACGGTTTAGCTTCCAAAGAATTTGTCAATCCAGAAGGAATTGTTCAGCAGCTCGATAAAATTGACCTTGACCTGAAATATGACGATGAAACGGGTGGTGTGACAACCTTCTTGAACGGCAGAAACGTGGAGGAAGAGATTCGAACCATGCGTGTTTCTGAGGTGGTCAGTCATGTAAGCGTCATAAAGGAAGTACGCACCAAACTGCGCTCACTCCAACAGGAATTGGGCAAACGCGGTGGCGTGGTAATGGATGGCCGCGATATTGGAACGGCCGTGTTCCCGCATGCCGAACTCAAGATATTTATGACGGCTTCGCCCGATGTGCGTGCCCTGAGAAGGTTCAACGAGTTAAAGGAAAAAGGGAAAAACGTGTCATTAGAAGAAGTGCGCAACAACCTCGTTTCGCGCGATAAGGAAGATACATCACGGAAAGAAGACCCGCTCATTCAGGCAAAAGATGCTGTAGTGATTGACAATTCTGACCTTACTCCAAAGGAGCAGTTGAAATTGGCGTTGAGCTGGGTTGAGGAGAGAACAGTTTAATATAGTTTCTCACAGAATGTCAGCAACTTATCGGTTTAAACCTTTGAAGATGAACGATATTTGGCCGTCAAATAAGCTAATCGCACGAGTGCCTTTTCTTCATCATCGTCTATTTCTCAGTTTCCTTTTTTGCCTCGCCTTCGCATCGGCCAAGACACAAACTATCCCGACTGAAATTCGATACTACGGAACAGGATGTTTTTCCATCCAACGAGGAGAAAATGTGCTTCTCACAGATCCATTCATCGACAATCCATCGGCAACAAAGGTGCTATTCGGTAAGATTAGAACGGACACCAACTACGTGAAGCAATACTTAAACCCTGCTGCGTTTAGAAAAGTAAAGTTGGTGGTGGCAGCGCATGCGCATTACGATCATTTGATGGATATGCCATATCTCTCACGGTTCATTCCCGATTCTACCCCAATAGTAAGTAGCAAAACCAGTAAACATTTGCTCAGTTTCTATAAGCTGAGACAGCCGCTTGTGGTTGTAAACGACAGCATGGGAACTGAAAATACATTGGGCCAATGGCATTATAGCGTTGATAGCACCATGCGGACGATGGCATTCAAGAGTCTCCACCCGCCTCACATTGCAGGAATCAACTTCCTAAAGAAAAGATATGCAGAGGATTTGGTTGCTGAACCAACGCTGGTTTCAGATTGGCAAGAAGGCCAAACACTTTCGTTCATGGTAGATTGGTTGGAGGATTCTGTAGTGGCTTACCGAATGTTTTTTATGTCGTCTATGGCAAAAGCGCCTTATGGCTTGTTTCCAAAAGTGTTGTTAGATGAGCACGGAATTGACGACCTTTTCATAGGCTCGTCTGGCTCTACGGAATACGCATCTTACCCTGGGCCGGTTGTTGAACTTTGTAAACCAAAACGAATCTTTCTTATTCATTGGGAAAACTTTCTACGGAAAAAAGATGAGCCTTTCAAAGCCATTGATGCCAAAGGTTTGGAATCAATGACGAAATCGCTGAAAGAAAAATGTCCTTCAGAAACAACGATTATCACCCCTATTCCGCTCAATTATTATTGACTCCGGACTGGCAGACCTCAACAATTTCAAATCGGTAAATTTGGCCGCTTAAGACAAGCCCTTGCAAGACTGGTTCGCCACTTGGTTTAATTCTCCTTATTACCACACCCTTTACAAGGATAGAGACCTGCAAGAGGCGGAAGCGTTTGTGGATGCGTTGGTTTCTCATCTCGCTTTGCCGCATGGCGCACGGGCTTTGGACCTTGCTTGCGGAAAAGGTCGCCATTCGCTGCATCTCAGGCATAGAGGGTTTGATGTGATTGGAGTTGACCTATCTGAAGAAAGCATTGCAGAAGCAAAGCTGCAAGAACGTGATGGGTTGGAATTCTTTGAGCACGATATGCGTTCGCTTTACTGGCACGAATACTTCGATTTGGTCGTCAATCTCTTCACAAGTTTTGGGTATTTCCATAATAAGGAAGATGACCAGAAGACTATTTCATCGGTTGCCGACTCGCTGAAACCGAATGGTTTGTTTGTGATTGATTTTATGAATGCAACCAAGGTAAAAGCCAATTTAGTGGCGTATGAAGAAAAGACAATCGACAACATCCGATTTGAGATAACGAGGGCTGTTGAAAATGGTGTCATCATAAAGCGTATTCACGTGATTGATGGCGAGGTAGAACTGGATTTTGAAGAGCAGGTGGATGCGTTAGAATTTTCTGATTTTGAAACGTATTTGAGTACGGCTGGTTTGGAGCTTGTGATTACTTTCGGAA
Source organism: Flavobacteriales bacterium (assembly GCA_041687875.1). Lineage (GTDB taxonomy): Bacteria > Bacteroidota > Bacteroidia > UBA10329 > UBA10329 > UBA10329. The sequence goes on from JBDNJH010000034.1 coordinate 12,533, forward strand.
ATTATAATCTGGCGTCTTTTGATGCCGAAAGTTCAGACCGATTGATTTTAGTTGTAAAAAAACATTCTAGGTAATGGAGTTGATTTATTTGTTCTTCGGAGCGTTTGTGAGTGGCATGTTGGCTTGGGCGATTAATATCGAAAAGCCTTTGATGAAGCTGATTCTAGCTTTCAGTGGCGCTTTCATGTTGGGTCTGAGCTTTTTTCATGTTTTGCCCGAATCGTATAAAGCAATTGGGCATCAAGCTGGCATTTGGGTGCTTGTGGGCTTCATGATTCAGATTATGCTAGAAGTGCTGTCGAAAGGAATGGAGCATGGTCATGCACATGCCTTGCCTGGCAATGGGATTCCGTTTGCACTTTTGGTCGGACTTGGATTGCACTCTCTTCTTGAAGGACTTCCATTTGGAGGTGAGCACGCACACGAGCATCACTCTTTGCTTGCAGGGATCATCATTCATAATGTGCCTGTTGCATTTATTTTAGGTACCGTTCTTCGTGGGGCGGGCTATTCAATTCTTAAGGGTGCAGTGGCCATGGCTGGTTTTGCTTTTATGTCTCCGCTAGGCGGAATAGTGGCTTATTTTCTGGAAGGCAGAATTATCGAAGCTTCTTCGTTTCAAGGAATTGTTCAAGCCGCGGTGGTAGGAGTTTTCTTGCACATTGCAACAACCATCATTTTCGAAACGGATAAGGGTCACGCATTCAATCTCAAGAAGTTCCTCTCGATTCTTTTAGGCTTCCTCATCGCCTACTTTGTGGTGTAGAAACTAGCAGGCCGCTTGCGCCAGGGATGGGAGCGGCATCCTTTTTCCTATTTAACGTTTCGACTACGCTCAACGAATGCGGAAAAAGATATATCCGCCTGAGGCAGACCGACCCCGATTTTTCTTCGGGGTGGCGTCCAAAAAAGATTTTCATGTTTTCTGAATTAAGATGACTTTGCCCTGCCATTTGAGGCCATAATAGTGGCAAGGCCGCAGAAAAATCGCCATTTTCGCGGCATAAACAGATTTACATGACTATTACAGAAAACAAAGTAGTGCTGATTCACTACACATTGAAAGACAATTCGGGAGAAACGCTTGACACTTCGGAAGGACGCGAACCACTGGCTTTTATTCAAGGAATTGGGAACATTATTGCTGGACTTGAAGAGCAGTTGGAAGGAAAGGCTGTTGGAGACAAGGTTAAAGCCACGGTCACTCCAGAAAAAGGATACGGGATACGCAGTGAGGAAAACGTGCACATCGTTCCGCTTTCGAGCTTTCAGGCGGATGGAGAAGAGAAATTGGTGGAGGGAATGCAAGTACGCGTTGAGACAAATGATGGTGTGAGCATTGCAGATGTTGCCAAAATTGATGGCGAAGATGTGACCTTGGATATGAATCATCCGTTGGCTGGAGAAACGCTTCATTTTGACGTTGAAATTGTTGATATCAGAGAGGCGACTAAGCAAGAGTTGGAGCATGGCCACGCACACGGGCCAGGTGGACATCATCATCATTGAAATTACCGACACAAATGATAAAAGCATTCTCAAAAGGAATGCTTTTTTTTGTCTGTACATGAGATGTTTGATATAATAACCTTATTTCAAACCCATACATTTGAACCATTAACCAAAATCAATACGTTTTGAAAATCGGAGTACCGAAAGAAACACAGGAGCGCGAAACGCGGGTGGCCATCACTCCAACCATCGCCAAGCTGCTGAAAGCAAAAGGATTTGAAATCGTAGTGGAAAGTGGCGCTGGCGAGAAGTCGTTCTTCTCTGATGGCGACTATACCCAAGCAGGTGCCATAGTTGGCGCACGCGCAAACGCATTTGAATGCGATGTCGTAGCCAAGATAAACCCGCCTACGGTGGATGAAGCGAAGCTGCTCAAATCGGGTTCTACACTCATTTCATTGCTGTTTGCAGCTACAAATCCGGAAGTGGTAAAAGCATTGGCTGAAGCTGGTGTGAACGCCTATTCGATGGATGCCATTCCGAGAACATCACTCGCTCAAAGTATGGATGTTTTGAGTTCGCAGGCAAACCTTGCAGGTTACAAAGCGGTGCTATTAGGCGGTGCCGAAATGGGCAAGATATTCCCGATGTTGATGACATCAGCAGGAACCATCAAACCTTCAACGGTTGTCATTTTTGGTGCTGGTGTTGCTGGATTGCAAGCCATTGCGACTGCCAAAAGGCTTGGAGCCAATGTGTGGGTTTCGGATATCCGTCCAGAGACGAAAGAACAAGTTCAATCGCTTGGCGGCAAGTTCATTGAAGTGGAAGGAGACGCAAGTGTGGACATGGCTGGTGGCTATGTGACAAACGTTTCGCCTGAGTTCCTAAAGAAGCAGCAAGAAGTTGTAACGGCAAAAGTTGCCGAAGCCGATTTGGTCATTACCACCGCACTTATTCCAGGTAGAAAAGCGCCTTTGCTTATTACTGATGAAATGCTTGCCAAGATGAAACCAGGTGCTGTAATCGTAGATATGGCGGTTTCGCAAGGTGGAAACGTCTCTGCAAGTAAACTGAACGAAACCGTTCGGGTTGGTGGTGTCACCATCCTCGGAGAAGGAAACCTCCCTGCTACGCTACCCATGAACGCCAGCGAACTGTTTGCCAAGAACGTGGCCAACTTCCTGCTTCATCTTACTTCAGAAAACAAGTTCAATTGGAACATGGAAGACGAGATTACTGCTGGTTCTTTGATTATCAGAGATGGGAAGCTGGTGCATCTTTCTGTGTTGCCTAAAGAAACTGTATCATCTCGATGAATTGCAACAACTTAACTTTTAGGGACGAAGGACGTGGGACAAGGGACGTTTTCCAAGCAGCCCTACTCTCGCTCCTCGCCCCTTTCACTAATCCCTTAAAATAAAATGGAACAACTACTCGCATTTACCTACGAGCACATGGACATGATTTACATCGTGATTCTGTCCATCATCCTCGGAATTCAAGTCATAGAAAGCGTACCGACCGTACTGCACACGCCTCTGATGAGCGGTGCCAACGCCATTCACGGAGTTGTGGTGGTTGGAGCCATCATTGTGATGGGATCGGCTTCGCCAGACAATTACATAGCCCTGATCCTCGGCTTTTTGGCGGTTGTATTGGGCACGGTAAACGTGGTCGGAGGATTCGTGGTCACCGACCGCATGCTGGACATGTTCAAGAAGAAACCTGCTAAGAAAGACTGATGATTGGAGATTACATTTTAGAGATTGCGTACCTGATTGCATCGGTACTCTACATCTTCGGATTGAAGATGATGAGCGACCCGAAGACCGCCAAAAACGGAAACCTTTGGGCAGCCGCTGGTATGTTTATCGCCATTGTGGCAACTATTACGCTTTACACCTACGATATTAAAAATGATGCAGGCGAGATAATTGAGAAAGGCGTACAACTTGGAAACAAGCTTTGGATTGGTGGCGGAATTGCCATCGGTACTATTCTCGGTTACATGATGGCCAAGAAGGTACAGATGACCGACATGCCGCAGATGGTTTCGCTTTTCAACGGAATGGGCGGTGCCTGTGCTGCTATTATCGGCCTGATTGAGTTTCCGCATTATGCGCACAATCCCGATTCATCATTCCTTATTCTGCTGACTATTTATGCAGGAGTTGTTATTGGCAGCACCTCGTTTGCAGGTAGTATGATTGCGTTTCTGAAGCTAAATGGCAACCTGAATAAGGATATCCGCCTTCCTTTTTACAACGTGATGAACACCGGACTCATCATTGCGGCTGTTGGTTTGACCATCTGCTTGGCAGGTGGACACATTGGGACTGAAAGCGTAGACATTTGGGTTTACATCTTGCTTGGTTTGAGTTTGGCCTATGGCGTGTTGTTCGTGCTACCAATTGGTGGAGCGGATATGCCTGTGGTCATCTCGCTTTTGAATTCATTTACGGGTATGGCGGCCGCTTTTGGTGGTTTCCTTTATGGCAACATGGCCATGCTGACAGGTGGTATTCTGGTTGGTTCGGCTGGAACGATTCTAACCGTTGTGATGTGTAACGCCATGAACCGTTCGCTCTCGGCTGTCATCTTCGGTGCGTTTGGAACGGGCGGTGTTGCCGCTGCAGCTGTTGGAGACGGCAAACAGAAATCGTACAAGCAAACCAGCCCAAGCGATTTGGCGGTGCTGCTCAACTACTCTTCCAAAGTGATTATTGTGCCTGGCTATGGTTTGGCCGTGGCGCAGGCGCAACACGTGGTGCACGAACTCGAAAGCATCCTAACCAGCCGTGGTGTGGAAGTGAAATATGCCATTCACCCCGTTGCGGGCCGTATGCCCGGACACATGAACGTACTTCTTGCAGAAAGCAACGTGGAGTATGATAAACTGGTAGAAATGGAAGACATCAACCCTGAATTCTCTACCTGCGATGTGGTGCTGGTTTTAGGCGCCAACGATGTAGTGAACCCTGCCGCCAAAGAGGATCCTTCCTCACCAATCTACGGCATGCCTATTCTGAATGTGGAAGATGCCAAACACACCGTCATCAACAAACGCTCGATGAATGTGGGTTACGCGGGCATTGACAACGACCTTTTTTACCGCGATAAATCAAGCATGCTTTTTGGCGATGCCAAGAAGGTGCTAGCGGAGTTGGTTAGTGAGTTGAAGGCGCTTTAGCGCCTGAACGTAGAGACGCGATTCATCGCGTCTCAAACACACACATAACGAAACGGCAGATACAGCCGCAATGAATACAGACGTTGTGGATTTCGCAGACGTTGTGGATTGTGCAGACACGATGAATCGCGTCTCTACATGAACAGCGTATTTCTTATCTTCGTGATATGAAAACCAAGGTTAACATTCAGATAGAGAAACTGGGTTCTGAGCATTACCTCGCCACATCTGACAATCTCCAAGGACTTGTTGCACAGGGGAAAACTGTTTCCGAAACCGTAGAAATAGCTGTTGATGTTGCGGAGAAATTGATGGATAGGAAGTTTTGGTCGGATGCGGTTGTTTCCAATCCTGTTTTCAGTTTCTTAATGGATGATGAGGAAGACATTTATTTAGTTACTGATGGAGAACCTTTCAATGACTAAGCATTCTATCGTTGTAGTGGCACAAGACAAGAAAAGCATGCTAGTTGGCGATGCTAAGAAGGTGCTGACGGAGTTGGTAAGTGAGTTGAAGGCGTTTTAAACAGGGTATTCCTTATCTTTGGCGAAGAAGACATCTATTCGCTAAATGAAACAACGAATCTACATTGATACTTCAGTTGTTGGAGGATACTTTGACGATGAGTTCGCACAGGATACCGTTCCATTCTTTGAGCGTGTAAAGAATGGTTAACTGAAAATCATTGTATCAGATTTGCTTGAAGCGGAGCTTTTAGGTGCTCCAACTTTTGTGAAAGACCTTCTGAAGAGCATTCCGATGGAAAGTGTTGAAAAAGTGAGACTTGGTAAAGAGGCCACAGAACTTGCCAATAAATATGTTGATGCAAAAGTTGTTGGAAGAACGAGTTTGGCCGATTGCCAGCATATTGCAATGGCAACATTATGTAATGCAGATGTATTGGTAAGTTGGAATTTCAAACATATTGTGAACCTTGACCGAATAAGAGGTTACAATGGAATTAATCATCAGAGTGGGTATAAGATGATAGAGATTAGAACACCTAAAGAGATCAAACGTTATGAAATCGAAGACTGAAAAGACAAAAAAAGGCATCATTGTTCCGAAGCGGAAGTTCGATGCCATCAAGACCATGCGCGCTCTCAGAGACAAGATGAGCCTTGAGATCATGAATATGACATACGAAGAAGAACGGGCATATTTGGACAAACTACTAAGCGATGCCAAATAGAACCGACCTTTTCTACCGCGATAAAACCAGTATGCTCTTTGGCGATGCTAAGAAAGTACTAACGGAGTTGGTTAGTGAGTTGAAGGCGCTTTAGCGCCTGAACGTAGAGACGCGATTCATCGCGTCTCAAACACACATACATTACGACATTGCTCAGGCTGGGCCGAGCAACTAGCGCTGGCCCTGACCTTTTGGCTACCTATTTAAAGACAACTTTTACTACACGCTGAGTAAGTCTGCCGCCTTGGATATACACATAGGCAAAGTCTGAACCCTTAGGAGAAATGAGTTTGCCTGGTTCAAACCTTCCACTTACATCTTCTGGTTGCCACAAGGCGTAGCGCTTGGGGTTCTCAACTGGATTTTCGAAATCAATTTTAATTAAGTCCACGGCAGCGGCAGAGCCATAGTACTTTTCTGGGCCAACCTTACTCCAATCTGCAGTAAAATTCTCAAGCCTATCATTGAAAATCATGTACATCGTATTTCCAATAAACTTTGTGCTGTAGCCCATATCATCTCTATTTCCCATTGCGTAATATGGGATTTGGGTACTAAAAAGCAGTTCGTTTACAGGGCTAATATGAAAGATGTGATGGTTATAGTAGTATCCTGACCCACCATCAGAATAGGCTATTCTTTGTGCTATGACAACCAAACTATTGTCATCCAAAACCTTAACGTTCGTAAGTCTTAAGTAGCTAATTTCCTGCTCTTTGCCCTTGGCCGCCTTTTTCTTGATTTTGGCTACTTCTTTCTCCGTTTGATTTTTGATAAGGTGCTCTACTGTAAATGGAATTTTGCTCACAAAAGGCTCAGTATCATCCTTTCCGTTCCAGTTAACCACCAAAAGTCCGACAGCCCCTTTTTCTTCTACAGTATAGGTTCCCACCATTACCATAGAACTGTTGTTGGTCTCAAAATACCATGTTCCTTTTGTTACGTGTGGCACCTTTGCGCTTGCCGTTTCATCTGGCCCCAGGTTATACAAGGTAAATTCCTTTTGTTCATTGGTTGCCCAACACATAATGTTTCCGGTACTTGTAACATCAAAAGCCAAAGTACTTCCAGTATACTGCCAACTTACCCCACCGACAGAAATTTGGCTTTTCGGGTCTTGAAACGACTCTTCTCTACTCCACAGCTCCTCGTAGTTTTGATTGTAAACTATAAACCTAAAGTTGAAGACAATATTTCCTTTTGAGTCTTTGTGTTCGGGCAACTTGTACATAATGGCAAGCTTTGAGCCATCAGGACTTATATCATGCCTCAACGCACTATAACTGAACTCCTTGTAATAACCTTCCCCTTTAATGCTTCCAATTTCATCGGTAGAGAGAACGACTTGCTCTTCCATATCAATCTCGTATAAAAGCACGCGATTAATTTTTTCGTTTGCGTCTGTCACACCCTTTAAACAAAACTGCTTCCCTGCAAAATCAAACCTCACCGGTTCGGCATCTCCTTTTTCAGAAGAAAACACTTTCTGGAGCTCTTCGCTCATTCCTTTCTTTACGTCAATAATCTCCAAGGTTTCATCAAACGTTGCGTAAGACGTTTGCTCTCTTCCACCCATTTCTATAATTAGTCTTTCATCCTGTGCAGACACAAAGGACTGCATCGTTACGTCAGCCTCGCGCGTCTGTTTCTCGCTCATATACACATCGGCAGCATCTGATGAAAAGGCCTGATTCTGGGCTGTTGCTTGATTTGCAAAGATTAATGCTGTAAAAAGAAGAATGTAATGCTGTTTTTTCATGAGTTTGGTTTTTGCAAATGTATACAATAACATAATGCTTAAATTTTAAGTCCCAAGAATTACTAGATGATCCTGAAACCACTTCAGCATAACGGATTTTTCATCATTGGTGCCTAAAGGGATACGTCCAAAGCTCATCCGTTTGTCACTCCGAGGCACGAGGAGTCTCGTTTGTATAAACATGATGTATTAACCCATTGCACTTCATGCTCCTTGAGACCCTTCCTTCCCTTCGATAAAAACTCAGGGCAAGCTGGTTGATAAACGGATACCACCAACACGTACGAACACGTAGAGACGCGATTCATCGCGTCTCAATGATTCACAGCGTATCAATCCGACAAAAAAATCAGACGCGATAAATCGCGTCTCTACAATTTTGTCTGAGGCGGACAGCATGACTGGATTTGAATCATTTGAGTCTGTTAAACGCGTCCGAGCAACCAGAGACCTTCAAGGTTTTCCTTAGTTTTCACTATCAACAAAGAAAAAGGTTTAGTGCTCCAAGCTCGGATGGCCGTCAATATTGGTTTGACCGATTGCAGTATTGCAGCAACCGACCGTAAATTTGAATGCGAAAAGGTGCTAAAACCAACCACAGGCTGGGTGATTACATGCGTGAAATAACCCAACCCATAGTAACGATTGCAAGAGGGACTATCTGTTTTTAAGGCGAATCAATCCGCCAGCTTTCCGAAGCTGTTGACCACAGCCGCCTAGCTTATGGCATCTCAAACCTGCTCTTCGGTGTAGCCAAGTTCTAGCACCGAATGCTCGTGGGCATTCACACACATCTCGCAGCCATTGACAGCGCTTACGGCAAGGCTTATCAATTAGAACAAGGGTTTGTCAGGCATGGCTGGAATCCCGTAAATCAAGCGCCATTTTCTTCCTGATTTGATAATAACTCGCTAATGTTCACCTCCAGAGCATTCGCAATCTTTTCTATGTTCAGTAGGGTGATGTTCTTCTCAGCACGTTCTATCATTCCAATATACGTTCTGTGCAGATTGGCCCTATGAGCAAGTTCTTCCTATGAAATGTCTTTTTGCTTCCGCAGCTTTCGGACGCTGTCACCGAATTTTTTAAGTACCTCGGAGTTTGAGTTTACCGCTAATTCTAGTATTCGCAGAGCCATTTTTTAGTAAACATCTTGTACTCCGTACTATAATTAGCATTTAAACGAATTAGCAGGTGCAATAATTTGTTATGAACAGTGGAAAGGTTCTATATCATCAATAATTGTTAATGATGATGGCATTTTGCACCTTCGCTCATCTCAACTCCAACATGACACAACAACTTTTTACAGTAAAACCACAGAAGGAAACGGGCAAAGAAGTTTTGCTTAACCGAATTACATCAGAGAAAGAATCACTGAAAAGTGACCTTATTAAGAACGGTGCCATCCTTTTTAGAGGATATGACATTCGTACTCCTGAGGATTTTGAGGATGTGGCATTGGCACTTCAACCCGGTTTGCAGAATAATTATGCCGGAACATCTCCGCGTAACAGCAGAACAAAATTTGTGCATTCTGCAAGCGAACTGCCCGCACATTACCCCATTACACAGCATTGCGAAATGAGCTTTCTGCCAACCGCACCGCGCTATCTGTTCTTTTTCTGCCATGTAGAACCAAAGAATGGTGGCGAAACACCCATTTGCGATTTCAGGAAAGTATATCAGCAGCTTGATCCAAAAATTAGAAAGGAGTTTGAAGAGAAAGGGGTGAAGCTGATTCGTAATTACTCTGGGCCAAATACTAAAGCAGGAAACGACATCTTCCAACTAAAGAAATGGGATGAGTTGTACAAGACCACCGATCACGCTAAAGTGGAGGAGGAGTGCAAGAAAAATGAGCTGACCCCTACATGGTTGGCAGATGATAAACTAAGATTGGTGAATGAGCGACCATCCATGCAAAAACATCCTGATACGGGAGAAATGGTCTGGTTCAATCACTTGCAGGTATTCCATCGCGAAGCAGCAGCCATCGAATACAAGCACATATACAATAGGAGGAAAGACTTCTATTCGCTCAAGTACATGGTAACGCTGAATGCGATAACCTTCTTCAAACGAATGTTTAAGAAGCCTGAGGATGAAGCCATGCACATGTTTTTTGCTGATGGGAGCGAGATTCCGAAATCGTACGTGGAGCATGTGGAACAAGTAATTTGGAACAACCTTGTTGCCAATCCGTGGAAGAAAGGTGATGTTTTGATGATTGACAACTTCAGCACCTCACACGGCAGGTTGCCCTACAAAGGGCCAAGAGACATTCTTGTGGCTTGGACCGCGTAGTTCGTCTAAGTTTTAAAGTTTATGCAAACAAATGGCTGCCCTGTCAGTTTTACTTTTCTAATCAGGAAAGAAATTTGCAGCATACAATCAGAGACCTTCCGCGTAAATTGAGTTCAAAAGACCGTACAGAAAAGGAGCTTCGAACCGAGATACTGAAATTGAAGGAGCAGGTGGATTCTTAGCAAGAGATGCTGACCAGCACCACTCGATTTTTGATGCAGGCGCAAGAGAAATTGGAGGATCAGAAACAAGAATTGCAGCGTAAGAACACGGAGCTGTTCGACAGTATCAATTCGGATTCGTGCAAGCAGGTCTTTTTCCTTCTGAAGATCAATTTAAACCGTATTTCAAAGACAGTTTTATCCGCCTCAAACAGCGTGACATTATTGGCGGAGACCTTCCGTTCGTTAGAGTTCTTGGTAAGGAGGTGATTGTTGCCGCTATCGATTGTACAGGACATGGCGTTTCTGGCGCTATGCTCACAGCTATGGCCCACTCATTTTTGAATGAGATAACAAGTCAGCAGCACGAAAAAGTTGGTTCCATCCTAGATGTGCTCAACGCCTATTTTCATGGGGTATTCAACACGGACGCGAAAACATATTTCGGCCTTGATGTTGCGATGATTAGGCTCAACACAGAGACGAACGAAATGGAATTTGCAGGAGCCGGGCGACCGTTATTGAAAGTTTCTGACGGACAAATGGAGAAAATCAAAAAAACAGGATGAAGTATAGGAATGGTTGCAGACCATGAATATGGTACAGTAGCGGTTGAAGTGAAATCCGATGATGTGCTGTGTCTTTTTTCTGACGGTGTGCCAGACCAATTAGGAGACCGCGTGCCAAAGAAATTCTCTGAACGAAGGCTGAGGGAATTGTTGCTGGAGGTCAGTCATTTAAGACTGAAGAAGCAAAATGAGGTGATTTTTGACGTTTTGAATTCTTGGCAAGGTAAAATGGAACAAACAGATGATCAATTGATGATCGGTCTCAAAATAAAATAGAAATGAAACAATTGACCAACGAAACAATTGACCTGAGTTTAACCGAGTATGGAAGAAATGGATCTATTAGGCTTTATTATGAGCCAACTCGAAAAATTGGAATTGCCGAAGCGGTTGCTCCCTACGTTTCCATGGATGAATTTATGGAAGCCTTTAAGCTTAGCACAGGAATGATTAAGGAGTTTGGGCTTACCAGTTTCGTGTTTGATAAGCGTTCGCTCAGGGCTTTTCATCAACCATCCATGGAATGGTATTTCGTGCAATGGAAACCACAGATAAAGAAACTAGGACTTAAAAAGCATTTTAAAATTCTTCCCAGCGAAGATTGGTTCCGTAAGTGCGTTGAAGCAGGAAGACAGGATATAATTGAAGCTTATGGAAGCGAGTTTCTTGATGGTGTCACCATCATCTATACAAATTCCATCAAGCAGGCCGCGAATTTGGCAGAGCAGTCTAGGTAGGCCGAATAGCGGCAACCAATATTTACACATCTTTATGGCCCATGCAAGAGGCCATTTCAATCAATTTCGACCCGAACAGCCGCATGGCGCTCAACTTTATGTTGGCGTTCATCATGTTTGGAGTGGCGCTTGATCTTCAATGGTCTGACATTACGCGCGTTATTAGAAAGCCGAAGGCCACTTTTCTCGGATTGCTATCTCAGTTCATTCTGATGCCCGCCCTCACGTTCATTATTGCTTATTTCTGGCATCCATTGCCTGGATTGGCATTGGGAATGTTTCTTGTAGCGGCCTGTCCAGGAGGAACGGTTTCTAATTTTATGAGTTCGATGGCGAAGGCCGATCTGGGATTGTCGGTCACGCTAACGGCCATTTCAACCTTGCTATGCGTGTTCTTCACTCCGTTCAATTTTGAACTGTGGAGTAGTCTTTATCCTGAAACGGGCGACCTACTAAAATCTGTCAGTCTTGATGTGTTTGAATTGTTTCAGACCGTTTTTCTTTTTCTAATTCTCCCTGTGTTTGCAGGGATGATTTTCAGGGCAAAAAAACCAGTGCTGACGCAAAAGATTATGAAACCAATCAAGTGGTTTTCTATGCTGATTTTCATTGCATTCATCGCAGTAGCCTTTTTCAAAAATAAAGACAACTTTATCAAGTATGCTGATTTGGTGGTGGCGTTAGTAATTGTGCACAATCTCTCTGCACTTGCCTTAGGCTATGCGGTTGGAAGATTGGGGAAATTGGGCGAACCTGCATCCCGTTCGTTGTCTATAGAAACAGGAATTCAGAACTCAGGCCTTGGCCTCATCATATGCTTCAATTTCTTTCCCGAAATAGGGGAGATGGCACTACTTTGTGCTTCGTGGGGTATTTGGCATATCATTTCAGGAATGGCACTTTCTGCGGTTTGGGGGAGAAAAGAGCTTGGTTGATCGAAGTCGAAACCTGAATGTTTAAAAACCCCACCCCTGACCTCCCGTAAAAACGGTACAGGCTCTCCGAGGAGGGGAAATCCGGAGTGAGGGAAGTGGAAATTTGTATAGCGTTCACCGACTTACTCCCTCGCCACTCGTCTCTCGTCCCTTTCCCTTTTGAGGTACTGGATCATACCCATATCCGCCCCACGGGTGGCACGAACCAATGCGCTTTATGGCAAGCCAACTTCCTTTTAGTGGCCCCCATGTTTGTATGGATTCTATGGCATAAGAAGAACAGGTTGGCGTGTATCTACACGTAGGAGGCAACCAAGGCGAAATAGCCCCTTGGTAAAATCGGATGGGTAGAATAAGAATGAAATTGACGGCCTTCTTTACCATGAGAAAGCTTCTTTACCAATTAAGGAATGATGACGCGGTCTGTAAATGACAGTTCCTTTGAAGTAATGCGGCAAAGATAAGCACCCGAATAAAGTCCGATTGAACTCAACACAACGCTGTGCTTTCCTACGGGCTGTAGTCCTTCCATCACTGTAAACACAACTCTACCGCTGATATCCAAAATATCAAACTGCACGTCTTGGCCTGCACTTAACTCAAACTGCACCACGGGAAACCCTGAACTATAGAACACGCGGTGATTCTCAAAATTCTCCTCTTCAATGCCCACACTGGTGCTTGCAAAACCTACAAAAAGCACCTGATTTCCGCCAGGAATGGCAAGTGTGTCTGTTTCGGGAGCGTAGCATATATCAGCCGGATTGTTGATGCCCGGAACGGTAATGACTTCTGATGTAGTAAAATCGTTGTTGTATTTAGTAATGCGTGCCGGACTCCACGATGCGATGTACCAGTTTCCATCACCATCTGCATCAATGCCATCAATGTTGCCCACACCTGTGTTGGCCACTACCGTTGTTACTGCATAAGTTGACACATTCATTGCTTTAATAGGCGCGTTGGATCCCCAGTTTACAATCAGAATTCTGTTGTTAGCTCCATCATACACAATGCCATTTGGCTTGTTGGTGGTTCCAAAATCGTTCTGATTGGCCACCATGCTGTAAGTTGGCGAACTCAAGTTGCTCACATTGATTTCGTAAATGTCGTAGCCATTAAAATCGCTAACCCAGAGTTTATCTGCGCCATTATTGCCCATACCATTCAAGAATAGCGCACCGCTGATAGTTACAGACATCACTTCGTTTTCCGAAACAAGGTCGTAGCCTTTAATGGTGGTTTCATCAATAGCAAAAAGGGTTCCGTTCATTACTTCCATGCCATAGGCGGCATTGGCTCCAGTACCGAAGTAGGAGAGACCACCGTTGGGAGCAATGGCTATAATGGAACTATTGTCGGATGAAGCCAAGTAGCGGTTGTTGATTGGGTCGTATTCCACACTCTCAACACCTGAAAGGCTTTGACCTAACAGATTGACGCTCAATAGCACTAATACTCCAAATGTAAAAATGTTCTTCATGACTTTTTTTAATGCAGCACGAAGCTATTAGAATGGGTTGTGAAGGTTTGTTAAAAAGTGTTGAAATAGTAAATAGTTCTTAACATGGGAGGTTGGCCGATACCCGGTTCGATTAACTCGGAGAATTAGCAACAATTGAGCTTAACCAAAGCGCAGCAAGCTAAAACCAAACCGCAACAAACTATTTATAGTATTATTCGCCTGTGGCCCGAACAATCGTTTGACAGCAATGTTGTCCAAGTTAATAGTATTACTATTACATTTGCAAAAATAACACGGGCGATGATAAATACGATTGGAATATTGGTTAACGACCGAACGTACGTAAAAGACCCAGAGACCAGCGAACTAGGAAAAAGTATTGTTAAAGGTGCCATAGACCTCATAGATGAAATTGGTTTTGAAGCGTTTACCTTCAGAAAATTGGCGCATAGCATAGGTTCTACAGAGGCTTCGGTGTATCGTTATTTTGAGAGTAAGCACCGACTGCTCATTTACCTATCGTGCTGGTATTGGCGATGGTTGGATTATCGAATGATTTTGGCAATAACCAATGTAGAATCGGCAGAAGAAAGACTGAACAGAACCATCAATGTCATAATGAAACAGGTGGAGCAAGACAGCGATTTTTCGCACATAGATGAGGTGAAACTCAATCGCATCATTATCAACGAATCATCAAAGGTTTATCTCAACAAGCATGTGGATGCGGAGAATGAATTTGGTTTTTTTCTTGATTACAAAGGGCTGGTTGCCCGAATGGCCGATATTATCCATGAAATAAATCCCGATTACAAATACCCACACATGTTGGTTTCTACTTTTATCGAAGGAGCGCATTTGCAACGGTTCTTTTCCCAACATTTGCCAAGACTTACAAATGTTATCGATGGCGAAGATTTTGTCACCGATTTTTGCAGGGAAACGATTTTCAAGGCCATTAAATAATTCACCATTCGCATCTGAATGACGATTTTGGGGATAAATAGCTCCATGTTTTGGGGGTCGAGAGTCGGACAGGGATGGTCAAAACCGTTCACTGTTCCTTGTTTTTCGACACTTTTTTAAGTTTAAAGATATTCTTGCGTAACATGAGTAAATAATCCATGGATTCAACAATTAAATTAACTCCGATACAACGGTTTTGGAGATTGCTGCACCCTGACCGAAAGGAAATTCGGAATGTATATGTATACGCAGTTTTTAACGGCATCATCAATCTTTCTCTTCCGCTAGGAATTCAAGCAATTGTCAACCTTATTCAAGGTGGGCAGGTAAATACCGCTTGGGTAGTGTTGGTGGTAGTGGTTGTGCTTGGGGTTACTGCAACAGGCATTCTGCAAATTGCCCAGCTCCGAATTACGGAGAACATCCAACAGAAAATCTTTGCTCGTTCGGCTTTTGAGTTTGCTTTCAGAATTCCTAAAGTGAAGATGGAGGCCATCTATAAATATTATGCGCCTGAGTTGATGAACCGTTTTTTCGACACGGTTACCGTTCAGAAAGGACTTTCGAAAATTCTGATTGATTTCTCCACAGCTATTTTACAGGTACTTTTCGGTCTTATTCTTCTCTCGTTCTACCATCCGTTCTTTATACTTTTTAGTTTGATTTTGATTATTTTGGTCTATGCCATTTTTAGGTTTACGGGCAAATCAGGATTGGACACCAGTTTAATTGAATCGAAATACAAGTATCGTGTTGCGCATTGGCTCGAAGAATTGGCCAGAACAGGCACCACCTTCAAACTTGCAGGAAAAACCGAATTTCCTCTCTACAAGGTTGATAAGGAGGTAGCAGGTTACCTCAAAGCGCGCGAAGCTCACTTCAAGATTCTTGTAAAGCAATACTCGTTGATGGTGGTTTTTAAAGCCCTTGTTGCTGCTGGATTGCTGGCCATGGGCGGAATTCTGGTGATGCAGCAATTGATGAATATCGGTCAGTTTGTGGCAGCGGAAATCATCATTCTGCTGGTTATGAACTCGGTAGAAAAATTGGTTATGAGCATGGAAAGCA
>JBDNJH010000224.1:0-7877 GCA_041687875.1 Flavobacteriales bacterium
ATGGCTGCTCCATGCTCATCCGAACCACAAACGAACAGCACATCTTCCTGCTTTAGCCGCATGTACCGAACGTAAATGTCGGATGGCAAATACGCGCCCGCCAAGTGTCCCAAATGGATGGGGCCGTTAGCATAAGGTAATGCGGCAGTAATGAGATGTCGTTTGTATGCGGTCAAAGTTTCTTGATTTGAGCCGCGAAGATAACGTGCTTTTTATTCTTGGTTTGAGATTACTCGTCCAGCGGAGTGGGCTCGAATTGAAACAAATCTGCCACAGGTACTTTCATGGCACGGGCAATATGAAATATGGTTGATACGGTAGGATTTAGAAGACCTCTTTCAATCCTAATTTACTTGGGAAGAAGTAGTATAGTATTTGGATATGTCCATATTTGTCCAATATGGACATGAGCCTTACCTTTGAGACATATTT
Organism: Flavobacteriales bacterium; assembly: GCA_041687875.1. Classification (GTDB taxonomy): domain Bacteria; phylum Bacteroidota; class Bacteroidia; order UBA10329; family UBA10329; genus UBA10329. Next base: position 433 of record JBDNJH010000224.1, read on the forward strand.
CAAAAGAACCAAGCCATGAATGTCAGTTTCACAGAAAAGCAAGAGAAATACATAGCCACCCAGATAAAGTCTGGCGATTTTCAGAACGCCAGTGAAGTTGTGCGCGATGCACTGAGGTTGCATGAAACGCTACGAAACCGCATAATCGATGATCTGAGGATGGAGATTGAAAAGGGGTGGTCTGGCCCAACAAGCAAGCGCACCGTAAAGGACATCATTCAGGCTAAGACTCGTGAGTCTGGTTCATCTCATGTCAAATAGAATAAGCCATTTTGAGCTTGCACCTCCTGCCGATGAAGACTTGGAAGACATATTCAACTATACCGATGAGGAATATGGATTGGATCAGGCCGTCAAGTACCTGAACGAACTGGAACATGTCTTTGAGCAGTTGGTTGAAAACCCTGAAGTCGGTAGAGAAAGGAATGAGATCAAGAAAGACCTGCGGAGTTTTCCCAAAGGAGCACACGTGGTGTTCTATCGTATCCTTACAAAACATATTAGAATTGTCCGAGTTTTGCACGGCAGCCGCGATTTACCAAAGCACTTCTAACCATTTGTAACAGTTAATCATCAAATGATCGAACCACCTTTCCTCAAACCAGGCAGTACCATTGGCATTGTAGCCACCGCACGAAAACTTACATGGGAAGAAGTTGAACCTATCATTGGCGTGTTGGCCGATGCAGGTTTCAAAGTCCGAACTGGTCAGCGCATGTTTGGAGAAGAAAATCAGTATTCAGGAAGCGATGATGACCGCGCTGCCGATATGCAACGCATGTTAGATGATGAGACCGTAAATGCCATACTATGCGCTCGCGGAGGTTATGGCACCGTTCGTATAATTGACAAACTCGACTTTACGGAATTTCAAAAGCATCCGAAATGGCTGTGTGGTTTTAGCGATATAACGGTGCTGCACGCTCATATCAATCAGAATTATGGTGTTGCCACGCTATATAGTTCTATGCCATTGAGCATGAAAGATCTGCCAGAAGATCATGTACAGATCACCACGCTCATCAATTCACTGAAAGGCGAGCTCCCGAATTACGACTTCGCCTCACATCCGCTCAATAGAAAAGGCGAAATGGAAGGCGAATTGGCAGGAGGGAACCTTTCTGTTTTGTGTTCCATCCTTGGTTCAAAATCGGACATCAATACCGATGGGAAAATCCTCTTTCTAGAAGATTTGGATGAATACCTCTACCACATCGACCGCATGATGATGAACTTGAAACGTAACGGAAAATTGGCCAAACTGAAAGGTCTGATTGTTGGTGGAATGAGCGATATGAATGATAACGCCATTCCGTTCGGAAAAACGGCAGAAGAGATAATTCGCGAAGCAGTGGAAGAATACGATTACCCTGTTTGTTTCAACTTCCCCGCAGGGCATATTGATGATAATCGTGCACTTATTCTAGGCAAAAAAGCCGCTACCCGAATAACGGATAGCGGCTCGCAGTTCCAATACGTATCGTAATTATCGTTCTACTTTTTCGAATCCTGCTGGAATCTTGAAAAGTGAATCATCCAATTTTTTCTTCTCCAATTTGTCTACTTGAAGGAAGCCTTTCTTTTCTCTCAAAAGCGTGTTTTCCTGAGCCATCATCGGCAGCTTGTTTCCAACATTTGGGATACTCATGTAATAGGTTGAGAAGTTGTCTTTTCGCTTAAGAATATCCAACAGCTTAGGGAAGAAGCCATAGCTGGCATCATCAGAAACCCAGTACATTACTTCGCGGTCGGCAGTCTTATTCTTCACCCTAATTTGTGAACAATTAACTCCGTGGATGGAACGTTTCAATGAGCCGTCAATGATTTCTGCCCCTTCAATCGCACCTCCTTTATCGTCCTTGTTCGGACGATTCATGTACAGGTTCCGTTCGTGGCTCAACGCGGTCATAACTCCGCTTTCCAAGTTTACGAGCAGGGTTGCCACCAGCTTGTCGCTTCCTTCAATCATTTCGTCAATACGAACCATGTTTCCTTTTACGTGATAAGCGTATTGGGTAACGTCAACCATATTTGACTTGGTGAAGTAAATAGAACCTTCAAAGCCTTGGGCGAATAAACCCGTAGAGGCAATTGTTATCAGGCCAACGGCCAGTAATTTCTGAATTCGCATGAGATTGGTTTTTGCGCGTTTTCTGTTAGGTGAGCGGCTTTACGCAACTCATTGCGCAAAAGTTTCCATTCAAACTAAATATTATGGTTAAACAGCGTAAGGTTAAATGCTAAGGTGCAAAAATAACCGACTATATACTGGTTTAATTTTGCGGACGATTGTCTAGTTCGCCAACAAAAAAAGGCCGCTTCTCAGCGACCTTTCTCCTTACTCGTTTTTCCATTTTTCTCAAATCAGCTGTGCGCCTCGTTCTCGTTCTTCACCTCAAGAAGTGCTTCTTCTGTAGTTGCTTCGTCTGTTTCAACCGCAGCATCATCTTCTACCACTGTTCCTGTGTAAATTCCGCCACCATTTGTGTTTGAGATGCACTTAAGAATATCTTCCTGAGAAAGAAGGCTTGCATCGAATGTGAAATAGCCCATGCTTTCATCAAAATTTACTTCGCTTTTGCCAACACCTGCCAGTTTGCCACAATCTTCTTGGATTTTGGCCGCGCAACCAGCAGGGCAGCTCATTCCCTCAATCTTTACCGCTAGGGTAACAGGCGTTTTCATTTCATCAACGCTCATCATCGTTACTTCTTCCGATGCTGTTTCTGTTGATGTTTGTCCGCAGCCAATAAATAATGCTGCTGAAGCCATTATGGCGATAGATAGGATTCTCGTTTTCATTTCTGTGTTGCTTTATATGAGTTTGAACTATTGATATTATCGATTATTGCTTGCTTATTGGTCGTGTCGGGGTCAAACAACACGCTCGCTTTCTTCTCCCCAAGATTCACCTCAGCCGTCTCAACGCCTTTTACTTCTTCAATGAGGTTCTTCACTGCGTTCGAGCAATGCCCGCAGCTCATTCCTTCTATTTCAAATATTGCCTTTTCCATTTCGACCACGAAATTACAACTTCTAAAATCCAAGCTTATGACTTAAGTCGTATGTGAAACAAACATTAACACTTAAAGTTGCTGCGCAATCTGTACAAAAATGTCTGGCCACCAATCTACTCCGCTTCGGCTTTTGCCGTTTCGTACTATGACAAGATTTTTTTCTGGAAAGATGACTATATACTGTCCCAAGTGCCCAGAAGCCATGAAGTAATCGGGTGCATCAGCACGATTTTCGCCCCACCACATGTACTTATAGTAAACACCCATCGCCTTCTTCTCAGGTGTAGAACCCCACGGACGATTATCGTTAGGGTCTTCCAGCGTGGAAAGTTTGAGCCAATCTGTTGAGATAATTTCTGTGCTATCACGATACCCATCATGTAGCACCATCAATCCGAATCGTGCAAAATCGATGGAACGTGCGTTCAGTCCGCTTTCCATTTTTACTACACCAGATTTTTCGCTGTCAATGCTCCATGATGCGGGAAATTCCATTCCAGAAGGTTTCCAGACCCATTCTTCCATCAGTTTGGCGGGGCTTTTTCCTGTTGCCTTTTCTAAAATGAGGCCGAGCAGAACGGGGTGATAATCGTTATAGAAATAATAGTCGTTAATGATGGTGGTATCAGCAATGGCCTCATTTTTAATGAGTTCCCGTAGGTCTGGATAATAGTAAACCCTTGGATTGTGGTCCCACCAAAGGGCCTGATCGCCAATAAGCGGCTTTTTGGTGGTGCGATAATCAATTCCAGAGGCCATAACCAAAAGGTCTCTTATAGTGAGATGATGAAATCCATTGGGCCGATATTCTGGCAGATAATCGGTCACTTTATCCTCTAAACTTCCGATAAAACCTTTGTCGAGTGCCAGTCCCACCAACACCGAGGTGAACGATTTGGAATCAGAAAACGAGGTGCTGATGGTGTTGCGTTCGTATCCGTTGTAATACTTCTCAAAAATGACCGTGTCGTTTCTGATGATTATGAAGCTTGTGGTTTGCAACGTATCGTTCAGCTGATTGATATCCTGTGTCAGCTTCTTGCCTTTGATGGTGTAAGAAATTGGGTTGAGTTCGACTTCAGTTTCAGCAACCGGAAGTGTCCAAACGGGCCCTTCATTTTCAATTTCTATAAATGGGAATTTCTCATGGTCCAGAATGTCTGACTCGTTCCAAGCAACAAAACGCCTCATGTATTCGGCCTCGTTACTAGGCCAGAAGGCAATCCAAAGAAAATATCCACACAGAAGGACTATCAGTAGGAGGATGCTTTTTTTTACCATGGAATTCTGTTTTGGGGTAACGAAGATAGATCTTCATCGAACCGAGCAAAGGTCTTTCTTTGCGCCATGCAAAATCCCCTGCGCAATTGGCTGCTTCTCCTTCTTATTGGAATGATTTGGGGAAGCTCGTTCATCTTGATGAAAAAGGGTCTAATCGTTTTTGCAGATACTCAGATTGCCGCCCTCCGCATGGGAATGGCGTGGCTCGTTACCTTGCCTTTTCTCATCGGTCGATTTAAGGAGATTACCAAGCATGAATGGCTTATCCTTCTCTCAGTTGGACTGCTAGGAAGTGCCATCCCAGCATTTCTTTTCGCCACCGCCCAAACCAAAATTGATAGCTCTCTTACCGGAATGCTCAATTCTCTCGTTCCGCTACTCACTATGATTTTCGGATTGCTGTTTTTCGGTCTCCGAACGTGGTTTTTGCAGGTCGTTGGTCTAATAATCGGATTTTGTGGCGCACTTCTGCTTATCGTAATGCCAGATGGAATTGACGGTTTCAAACCGCAGGCATTGCTCGTAGTTTTGGCAAGCATGTGCTACGCTTTCAATCTTAATATGGTTCGGAAATACCTTTCCAAAATGCCATCCATCCTCATTACCGCAGGCTCCTTTCTTTGGGTTGGCCCGTTGTGTCTCATTTATCTCTTCTCCACCGATTTCACATCCCGTTTTGACCACGATTTCGCATGGGTCTCTTTTTCTGCCATTGCCATTTTGGCTATTGTAGGTACCACATTGGCGGTTGTGATGTTCAACAAATTGATTCAGTCGGGCGGAGCACTTTTCGCTTCTATGGTAACATATATTGTTCCGATAATAGCCATTGTTTGGGGAGTGTTGGACGGGGAAGCCATAAGCCTTTGGTCCATTAGCGGAGTAGTTGTTATTCTCGCTGGCGTTTACCTAGTGAACAAACCGTCCGTAAGTTGACCGTTTTAAGGTGTCTGTTTATGCTACTTTTGTTTCCAATCACATAAATAGATGATGAAAAAAATTCTTTCAGCCCTCTTGGTGGCTTCATTGCCAACAATCGTTTCTGCTCAGTCCACACTTCAATCAGTTAGTAACATCTTTCAGGCAAATTGCACCGTAGGTTGCCATAGTGGCGGAAGCCCAAGTGCCAATTTGGATCTTAGCGGAAATCCTGCCGCACTAATTACTGCCCTTGTTGGTGTCACTCCAATAAATCCTGCTGCTGCTGCAAAAGGAAGAAAGCTGGTGGATCCCGGTTATCCTCACAACAGCTTCTTGCTTTACAAGTGTGGGTATAATGCTTGGGACAATCAGTTTGAGCGCGAAATTGCTGAAGGTGGCGTTATGCCAGTCAATCAGCCATTGTTGGAGAAAGAAGAAGTTGAACTGATGCGCCAATGGATTCTCTACGGTGCCAAACAATCAGGCACGCAGGTTAGTCCACAAAAACTATTCGATTATTACAATGTAAACGGAATGGCGAGAATTGAGAAGCCTACAGCTCCGGCTCCTAGCGAAGGTTTTCAAATGCACATGGGTCCGTTTTTCCTAAATCCGGGCGAAGAGATTGAGTTTTATAAGAAAGAGGTTGTAGGTAACGCAGATGTTGAGAACATCACCAAGTTTGAGGCTATTTTCAACGATGAATCTCATCACTTTCTGCTGTTTGAATTTGAGCCCGGAACATCTCAGTCTGAGGCCGAAGGGTTGAGACCCGTTACTGTTCAGAACGCATTTCAAAACCCTTATATGGTTGGTTGGGTTGATCCTGACATAACGGAGCTTCCGTACGGAACTGCGTATAAAATCAATGAGGATGCAGTTATTGATCTCAACTATCATATTATCAATTATGCGTCTAACGGAGATTCTGTTCTTGCTGCCGAAGCATATATTAACTATTACAGCGATAATACCACACCTGATTTAATTGAGATGGAGAGTGAGCTGGCGATTAATGTCCAGATTTTCATTCCTAACAACGGACAGGAGGTTAGTTTCACCAACGTTTACAGAGATGCGAGTTCACAAGACTCCCTTTACATCTGGTTTCTTTCATCACACACTCACAAATACGGAACAGATTATGATATTTATAAGCGTAATTCTGACGGAAGCCAAGGAGAACAGTTGTATGAGGGTTATTACAATACGACATACGACTTTAACCAAGGATATTACGACTGGGAACACCCAGGCAACCTTTATTTAGACCAAGTTTACGGAGAATTGATTCCGATTGCAGAGAAAGACGGGATAATTCAGGTTGCCAAGTTTCAAATTCCTGGAAGTGCAAACGAAACTGCTCCGTTTATTAGTTTCGGACTCACCACGGATGATGAAATGATGCTGTCATTCCTTCAATACACACGTCAACGAGTGCCATCGGCTCCTGTTGAACCGAACGGGATTTCTGAAAGTAGCAAAGCCTCTTCATTCATGTCTATCTACCCGAACCCTACCAATGGTGCTTCGTTCATTAAATTTAGCTTGAAAGAAAGCGCAAATGTTCAATTGACGGTGTTCAATAGCCTTGGGCAAGAAGTAAATCAGGTTTATGCAGGCTCTATGGCCGCTGGTCAGGCAAGCTTTGAGTTTGATGCCTCTGCTGGTTCAGATCCAAACGGTTTGTACCTGATTCAGCTTATTGTTGACGGCAAAGTTTACTCGGACAGATTGCTTCATTTGAACCGTTGAACAAATAATTATTTACGGAAGTTGTGAGCAACACTTCTTTTTCTAAATTTGCACCCCCGTTTTAGGGAGTTAAATACAATTCTGTTTTAAGATGTACGCAATTGTTGATATAGCTGGCCAACAGTTTAAGGTTGAGAAAGACACAAAAGTGTTCGCTCACCGTTTGGAAGGAAAAGAAGGTTCTAAAGTGACCTTCGATAAGGTTCTACTTTTGGATGATAATGGTAAAATATCTATTGGTGCGCCAACGGTCAGCGGAGCTACGGTTTCTGCGAAGATTGTGTCTCACCTAAAGGACGGAAAGGTTATCGTTTTCAAGAAGAAGAGAAGAAAAGGATACCAGAAGCAGAACGGTCACAGACAATCGTTGACCGAATTGTTGATTGAAGGTATTTCTGCAACAGGTGGTGCTGCAAAAGCTGAAAAGAAAGAAGCTGCACCTAAAGCCGAATCTGCTCCAAAGACAGAGAA
>JBDNJH010000225.1:0-4850 GCA_041687875.1 Flavobacteriales bacterium
TTCTGCGAAGTCCTTTATGGTCTGATTTCTATTCATCAGCAGGTTGGTCATGTAGCTTTCCAAAAACAGTTTGTCTACAATCTTCCCAAAGACTCCAAAAGGACTTTCATAATCAAAGATGTCCAAGAGTATTGTTTCATCGTCTGATTTTCCTTTCAGGAATTTATGTTCATGTCGGAAGCGCTTGAATGCTCCTTTAACCATTTCGTCAACGAAGATGTCTGGCGAGCTGAATTCTGTGATTTTTGATGTCAACGTTTGATAAACACCGAAGTGTTTTGCACGCCACGTCACACTTTCATTTGGTCCAATTAAACCGCTCGTCTTTCCAGCGATAGCTTCTTCGTTGGTGTGTTGTGTCGAGATTTTGTGAAGGTCAATGCTTCGAGACAAATCGAATACAATTTTCCGGTCAGCTTTCACCAATGTTGAGAGTTCGATACGCGGTATTTAATATTGACAGTGTCAGACGTTTCTGACTAACTCGGAAAGTTCCGAACGCAGTTTTTCCGAAACCTGAACTAGAGGAAGACGCACATTTTCTTCGCAAACGCCCAATTCACGGAGTGCACATTTCACACCTGCTGGGTTTCCTTCTACGAACAGAAGATTCACAATATCAAACAAGCGGTATTGAAGCTTTCTTGCCGTTTCAAAATCACCAGTAAGACTTGCACGAATCAGGTCAGAATATTCTCTTGGAAGCGTATTTGCCACTACGGAAATAACGCCATCTCCCCCACTCGCTATCAACGGAAGACTGAAATTGTCATCACCAGAAATGACCAAAAATCCTTCTGGACGGTCTTTGATAATCTTCATACACTGATCCAAACTTCCTGATGCTTCCTTGATAGCCACAATATTTTCGAAGTCTCGCGCTAACCGAAGTGTTGTTTCAGCAGTAATGTTTGAACTCGTTCTTCCTGGAACATTATAAAGAATGATTGGTAACGGAGAGCAATCGGAAATGGCCGAATAATGCTGATAGATTCCTTCTTGCGTTGGCTTGTTGTATGCTGGCGAAACCGAAAGAATGGCAGTTAATCCAGTTGGGTTTAAACCATTTAGTTGAGCACAAACCTCGGCTGTGTTGTTTCCTCCAACTCCAAGAATAACGGGTACTCTCACATCAGTGGTTGTCACTACCGCGTCCAACACATCATCTTTTTCCTGTTTGGTTAGAGTGACACTCTCTCCAGTTGTGCCCATAACCACGAGGTATTCTACCCCACCATTGATTAAGTGGTTCGTGAGGTTATCGAGATGTGTGAAATTGATACTACCATCAACATTGAAGGGAGTTACCATCGCAACGCCTGTTCCTTTCAGTTCTTTCATGCAGTAAAGTTATTACGTGGAGCTGATTTGCGAAACTTGGAAATCAGCTAATCACATCAAACGGATTACTTCTTTTCGCCTTCCAACATTTTCAGATAATGCTGAATCTGTTCGATGAAGAAAGCCACATCTGAATTGGCTTCTACATCAATCATCAAATCATAAAAATCTTCATAGCTCTTTCCAAAACGACCCACCTTGAAATGCGCTCGGGAGAGGCCAACGATAAAAAGGAGTGAAATGAACTTATTCAGCCGTAAATCAATAAGAATATCAAACGGCTCACTCATAAAACCGACCACTTTCCTGCCCTGTGGTTTGTAGTACCAATTGAAATCTTCGCGGGTAAAAAATTCGAAATCCTGACTGGATTGAAGAAACGAAGCGACCTCACCCTTGGGCACATATCCCAAAGCTTTCACTTGTCTCAGACCACCTCCACGTAGTTTATCGGAGAATTCGCGGATGAGTTTGAAGGTGCGTTCGTCCTTGGCATTGAAGATGATTCCTATGCTTCTGGCGGTATCTAATCCCATACTCTGCACTTCGCGGGTTCGGATGCGCATTTCCTCACGAAGGAAATATTCTCCAGTCAACTTGCGCATCTGGTTGATGAACGGAATATCGAAAAACCACTTTTTCACATTACAAATTAAGGACAAAGTAGCGCAAGAGGTTGCGGTGCCTATTGCGATTTGTTAACACTGAAATGAATCTGCACCAGCAAGTGTTGCGGACGGATGCTCACAATTGATAACTTCGTAAAAATTCTAACTCGAACAATGAAAAAAAACGCTACTCTCACTCTTCGCATGTGCAATCGGTTTTAATTCCATGGCGCAGCAAACCACCCATAATTGGGATTTTGACGGTACCAATCGGGAATACATTCAATATGTGCCTTCTGTATATGACGGAACTGAAGCAGTTCCGTTGGTGATTGTGCTGCACGGACTTGGCGACAATATGGCCAATATGGCTCAAGTTGGATTTCGTCAAGTTTCTGATACGGCCAACTTCATAGTGGTAACACCTCAAGCAATCGTTGACCAATTATTAAGTGGCTCTACGGCTTGGAATTCTGGAGCTGGTATAGCAGGATTCAGCTTGAATCCCACTATCGATGATGTTGGATTCCCCAACGCATTGATTGATACAATCAGCGACCAGTACAACATTGATCAGAGTAGAATATTTGCCACAGGATTCAGCATGGGCGGATTTATGAGCAACAGACTAGCTTGCGAACTCAACAACAGGATTGCATCCATTGCTTCGGTTGCTGGTACGGTTGGCGGTACGTTGACTTGCAACCCAGGACAGGATATTCCTGTCTGCCATTTTCATGGAACTGCAGACACACAAGTTGGCTACGGAATTGCCGATGGTGGCGCTCAGGACAACTCATTCGGAAATAACGTAGTTGATTGGATTTCTTTTTGGAACTCAAATAACGGTTGCGAAAACATCACGTTGGAAGGGCAATTCCCGAATTCGGCCAATGATGGATTCATAGTGGATTACGTGGAATATGCTGGCTGCGACAACAATTCTAGGACTGTGCATTACAAGGTTCATGGCGCAGAGCACGTTTGGTTAGGACCAAACAATGATGTGTTTTACACCACCGAAATTTGGAAGTTCTTCCTCGGATTATCTCCAACAAATCTTGTTGCTGCAGGAATTGCGGAAAACACAATTGCAGCGATTGGAATTTATCCAAATCCAACTTCAGACATTCTGAGAATTGATAACTCGAATGCAAAGATTTTGAATGTATCTGTATTCAATACAGCAGGTCAGATGGTGAAGGAATTTTCAAGTTCCTCAAATGCAATTGATGTAAGCAGCCTTGAAACTGGTATTTACCAGATTATGGTTGCAACCGAGAATGGATTGTTCTCGAACTCCTTTATCAAGCAATAACCAACTTCTACCCAATTAAAAAGCGGCCAATTCCCTACTCAGGAATTGGCCGCTTTCTTTTGTTTAAACCGATTCTATGCTTTCCAAGTGGATGGCGATTTCCGCCACTCGTTCAATTGCTCAAGGTCACTCTCTGACACATAGCCCGAAGCTGCCGCCAATTTCACCAACTCAGAATAATTAGAAAGGGTGAAAATCTTGCAATTCGCTTTCTCAAAATTCTCGTCCGCATTGGCAAAGCCATACGTGAAGATGGCCATCATTCCCAACACGGTTGAAGACGTTTCGCGCAGCGCATCCACCGCTTTCAAACTACTTCCTCCTGTAGAAATCAAATCCTCAATTACCACCACTTTGCTATTCTCTGGCAAATAACCCTCAATCTGATTTCCAAGTCCGTGCTCCTTTGGTTTTGGACGCACGTAGATAAATGGCAGATTCAACTCTTCCGCTACCATCAAGCCTACTGCAATTGCACCAGTTGCCACTCCAGCCACTACCTCAGCATTAGCAAATTTCTCCTTCACTCCTTGCGCCAAACCTTTGGCAATCAGCTTCCTTACATCAGGATATGAAAGCGTTTTTCGGTTATCGCAATAGATGGGAGATTTCCAGCCAGAAGCCCACGTAAAAGGTTCGTTCGGTTGGAGTTTTACTGCCTTAATCTGTAGCAGTTCATTGGCTACTTTAGCTGCCAATTCTGAGTTCAAAATGTCCATGCCGCAAAGCTATAAAGTTTTCATAGGAAGCTCTTTTATCCAATTTGGGAATGAAGTAGATAACGGGGTAGTTTTCAACAGCAGATTCACTAATCCGACTGCCAAAAAACTTCTAGATCTCATCCAAGAATTGGAGCTAGGAAATGGACTCCATATCCTAGTTGAAGGAAACACAGAAGAGAACTGGGACAACTTCAATACTCACTTCAAAACCATAGAAGCTGCTGGCGGATTGGTTCAAAATGAAACGGGCGATTGGCTTTTTATCCATCGCAATGGTATATGGGATTTACCAAAAGGGAAATTGGAAAAAGGAGAAAGCATTGAGGCATGTGCCGTGCGGGAAGTGACCGAGGAATGCGGCATTGAAGAACCGACCATAATCAAGCCGCTTTCAACCACCTATCATACCTACATATTAAAAGGGCAACGGATTTTAAAACCGACCTATTGGTATTTGATGAAAAGCGCTGATACTTCTGAACTTGTTCCTCAAACGGAAGAAGGAATTACGGATGTGAAGTGGATTACTACAAAAGATGCCATTGAATTGGCAAAGGACAGTTTCGGGTCCATTCGTACGGTTGTATCAGAAGGACTGAATTAGCACCGAGGAACGAGTGGAGAAATCTTTTGGCAATAGATGTCTCGGCTTCGCAAGCTTAGCTAGCAATGACGCTACGAATTACTTCCCCACACCCTTACGACCTTCGGCTTTCAGCTTTTCGCTCAGCGAAAACAATTCTCCTTGGGCGCCCTTTGATGGGTCTTTAGCTGGCGCGCTGTAGAATTTCCCCTCTGGGTCTATGATGAAGAACAACGGTAGGCTTTTGACATCATAATCGTCCATAATGGAACTGGAAA
>JBDNJH010000226.1:0-13832 GCA_041687875.1 Flavobacteriales bacterium
AGATGGCTGCGATATTCTCGTTGCAACGCCTGGTAGATTGTACGATTTGGCAGTAGCACGTGCAGCAAATCTCAAGGCTATTAAGAAGTTGGTGATTGATGAGGTGGATGTGATGCTCGATCTCGGATTCCGATTTCAGATCAACAACATCTTTGAATTGCTGCCTGAGAAACGGCAGAATATCATGTTCTCTGCCACCATGACGGATGAGGTCTCCACGCTGATAGATGAGAATTTCATCACGCCAGAGAGAATTTCCGTTGCCATCAGCGGAACTCCGCTGGACAACATATCGCAGATCAGTTATGCTGTCCCGAATTTTTTCACGAAAGTGAACTTGCTTTCGAATTTGCTTCGCAATAAGGAAGATTTCAAGAAGGTGTTGGTGTTTGTGCCGAGCAAGAAAATAGCCGATCGATTGTTTCTTGCGTTGGAAGAAACCTACGGAAGAGAAATGGGAGTGATTCACTCCAATAAATCGCAGAATTATCGAATTCGTTCCATTGAGCAGTTTAATGGAGGGAAGCAACGGATTCTGATTGCCACAGACGTGATGGCACGTGGATTGGACCTTGAGATGATCTCGCACGTCATCAATTTTGATGTGCCGAACTTCCCAGAGAACTACATGCACCGTATTGGTAGGTCGGGGAGGGCAGAGCAGGAGGGAAACTCGATTTTGTTTTTTACGGAAGCTGAAACGGAAGCCAAAATTGCCATCGAAATGCTGATGGACATGGAAATTCCAGAGATGGATATTCCTGATGCATTGGAAATTTCAGATCAGTTGCTTCCTGATGAACGCACACGGCCAAAAGACACGAAAAACCCGCACCGTAACTTCAAGCGGGACGAAGGCGGTGGCGCGTTTCACGAAAAGAAGGACAAGAACCAAAAGACCAATCAAGGTGGTTCTTACCGTCCAATGATAGAGAAGAAGTATAAGAAGCCCAGAACGCGTGGCAGTAAGAGTGTCAACAATAAGAAGAAAAAGAAGTAGGACGGAGGACTTTTCGTGCTGAAATTGGCGCGTTTCCAATATCAAATTAATCCTATTTTTGCGCTTCGAAAAATTAGTACATGGCTAAGAAGAAAATTGAATCTGAAAAGGACGAGGTAATCGTTGATGTTGAGCAGGTTTATTCCAAAACGGAGGACTTTATCAACGAAAATCAGACTGTGATCATTGGCGTTGTAGGCGCTATCATTGCGGTTGTTGTGGGCTTTTATGCTTACAACCGTGTTTATTTGGAGCCATTGGAGCAGGAAGCGCACGGACAGATGTTCATGGCTGAGCTTTATTTTCAAAAAGACAGTTTTAACCTAGCCTTGAACGGTGATGGAAACTACCTTGGATTCCTTGATGTTGCTGATGAATACGGCAGTACTTCAGCAGGAAACCTCGCTCATTATTATGCAGGGATCTCCTATTTGAGAACAGGTGCGTTTGAAGAAGCAATCGGGGAATTGAAAGAGTTTGATGGTGCTGGCGAAATGCTTGGTGCTGTTGCTTTAGGTGCTATTGGAGATGCGTACATGGAATTGGATAACGTGGCTGAAGCTTTGAGCTACTATGAGATAGCCGTTTCAGAAAGCGACAATGATTTTACGTCACCGATTTACCTTCAAAAAGCAGGTTTTGCAGCCGAAAAAGAGGGGAAATTTGACAAGGCGATTGACTACTATACTCAGGTGAAGGAGAAATATCCTACAACCAACGAAGGTAGAAATGCCGAAAAGTACATTGCCCGAGCAGAGGCAAATCTGAACTAGTTTTGGCCTCGGCTCTTAAAAATCTATCTTCTTACGATGCGAATTCCGTTCCTTCTGCTGATGGAATGCGGTTTGCCATTGTTGTAAGCGAATGGAATACTGAAATCACAGAAGCACTTACGCTCGGAGCTAAGGAAACGCTTCTGAAATTCGGTGCTTCTGAAAGCGATATTGTCAGGCGCAACGTTCCTGGAAGTTTTGAACTGACACTTGGCGCGCAGCTGATGGCTGAGCGTAAAGAGTTCGATGCCATTATTTGCATTGGCGTTGTGATTCAGGGAGAGACAAAGCATTTTGATTTTATCTGCGATGCGGTTGCCAAAGGCATTACCGACCTCAATATGAAATACAACATTCCCGTCATCTTTGGAGTTCTTACTCCGAACACGATGCAGCAAGCACTTGACCGTGCTGGTGGTATTCATGGAAACAAAGGAGACGAAGCAGCTATTACCGCGATAAAAATGGCGGATTTGAAAAAGGAATTGAAACCTTAACTTAGCTTCATGTCTCTAGGTCGCGTTATTCTCTGCATCATCTTCCCGCCTCTTGCCGTTTACGACAAAGGCTGTGGTTCCATTCTCATCACCTTTATCCTAACCTGTTTGGGGTGGATACCGGGTGTGATTGCAGCACTGGTCATCAACAATAAATAACTCGCCAACTCCCTGTTTTGAGTTGAAACCTGCCTGCCAGCACGGATGAGGCACGAAACCGTCCCCTGTCCTTTGCCCTTCGTCCCTTTTTGATTTCAATCATCCACTTACGTGATATGAGCGAATAATTTCAAGAATCAATAAAGCACTCTTAATTTAATCGTGTGATCGATTCTTCTGAGTTCATCCACCACATCTGAGTTGTATTCCTTGTCGATGTCCGTTACCAAATAACCGATATCCTGATTGGTTTTGAGGTATTGCCCGACAATGTTGATGTTGAATCTAGAGAAAATGTTGTTGATGCGGGCCATGATTCCTGGAATGTTGTTGTGAATGTGCAGCAATCGGTGTGCTCCGTGAATTGCAGGAACGCGCACACCCGGAAGGTTCACGCTTGCAAAGCTATCTCCCGTATTGATGTAATTGACCAATGCATCTGGCACATAAGCCGCAATGTTTTTCTGTGCCTCAATCGTGCTTCCGCCAATATGTGGCGTGAGGATTACGTTATCCATTCCTGTGAACGGACATTGAAACGACTCGTCATTTGATTTTGGTTCGCTTGGGAAAACGTCAATGGCTGCTCCGCGTATTTTGCCAGATTCCAAAGCAGCTTTCAATGCGACCAAATCGACCACTTTTCCTCTTGCGAGATTAATGAATACGGCTCCGTCCTTCATCCATCCTAACTCCTTTTTGCCGATAATCCCCTCGTTGTTCGGGTTTCCATCCACATGAAGCGAAACCACATCGGCCTTCTTCATCAGGTCTTTGAGGCTGTTCATTTTCTGAGCGTTTCCAAGAGCAAGCTTATCACCGGTGTCAAAATAAATAACCTGCATTCCCAATGCTTCAGCCAACACGCTCAATTGCGAACCGATGTTTCCGTAGCCTACAATTCCGAGTTTTTTTCCGCGGATTTCATAACTTCCCTTGGCAGATTTGTCCCATTCTCCACGGTGCATGGCCATGCTTTTTTGGTGCGTACCACGCATCAGCATTATCATTTCACCAATTACCATTTCAACCACACTTCTTGTGTTGCTATATGGCGCATTGAACACAGAAATGCCTTTGTGCATACATGCGTTCAAATCAATCTGATTGGTTCCAATACAGAAGGCTCCGATTGCCAGCAGCCTATCCGCAGATTCAACTACTCGTTTTGTAATCTGAGTCTTGGAACGTATACCTATTAGATGCTTTCCCTTTACAGCTTCGCACAGCTCATCTTCGTTCAAACTGTCCGCAAGCAGTTCAACTTGATAACCTTCTGTTTTTAATTGCTGCACGGCATTTTCATGGATTCCTTCGAGCAACAAGACTTTAATTCTGTTTTTTGGATAAGAAATGGCCATAGGAAGATGTTCGTTGAAGAGATACTCGTCAAAACTTGGTGCAATATGATCGGCCTTGTCCAAGATATTTGACCTAGAAATGTTTTCGGTGAAGGCATAAAATTTGTCTGCAATTCCGGCAGCGCGTGTCTGGTAATCAGAGAATCCGTCACCAATCATGTGAATTTCGCCCGGCAAATCCATTTTCTTCAACTGATCGATTTTCCCATCTGGTTTAGAGAGGTCGTTATCGCGGTCAAATCCCATGATAAATCCGTTGTCATCGTACTCAAATGTGTTGGCGAAAATTCGGTCAGACGGAACATTATATTTCGCCATAATCGGATCAATAAACTCCTTGAAACCACATGAAAGGATATAAATGTCGTCTGAAAACTGCTTGAAAAAATCCTTGTTTCTCGATATGGATGGAGAAATTTTCCGGCTCAATCTTCTAACCAGTGCATCTAAATGATTTTTGTGCGCATTTAGAATTTTTAATCTCAGTTCCAAGGATTCGGTGAAGGTGATGTCGCCATCTACTCCTTGATCCGTTATCCGGCCAATCTGTGCAATCTTTTCCTTTCGTTTCGGGTCGCCTTTTAGCGAGACTTCGGCTAATTCTTCAAACGCTTCGACCTGAGTGAGCGTGCTATCAAAATCAAAAACAAAGGTTCTTCTCTTTTCCTCAATCATAGAAAATCAATACTTAACGTAAAATGGAATGGTGTGAGAAACGCCTGAATAATTATCCCAAGCGGTGTAATAAATGTGATATGCGCCTTGAGACCAAGTGCTATCCACATTGTGCCACCAAAGATAATTGTTTGTAAAATCAATGTTATTGTTTTCTATCCAAGTGAAGGCATTGTATCTCACGGTGTCAGAAAAATTTGCCCGTCCGATAAAAATATCAGCGTAAATCAACGATTGTGAATCAGTGATAAATCCTCTAGGACTAATTATTTGACCAAAAGTCAAGGTGTCTCCAGCATTCATTCCATCAACACTAACATTAATAATTGGAGGCTCGTGATCAATACTGTTTTTGATTCGGAATAGGACTGTATCACGAACTGCCTCATTCCCTTCCACATCAACACATGAAAGCGTTAATTGATAATGACCATTGAATGTGGTGTCGTCCAATGCAATCAAATAATCAAGGAGGAATGTTTCTGGTTTATCCGAAATTCCATGGATGAGCGTGATAGAAAATGTTGAATCCGCACCAACATCATTAAGAGAGTCAATTCCTGTGATGACAATTTTGTACTGAAGAAGCCCGGTGTTGTCTGTAAGCGTTGCCAGCAATCGCAATCCAGCATCGGTGGTAATAACATCACCATCAAGAGGCGAATCTATAAGTACAACTGGCTTGTCTTTGTCGTCTAACTCTATGCATCCAACGGCAAGAATAGAGAGAATGAGGTAAATGAAAGTGTGTCTAATCACGGATTCGAAGGTAATTCAAGGAAGCGGTGCAAGCATATAGCAATGAAAAAAAATGTTCAAGTTTTGCTGTTGATAGACATTGAGTGGAATTGAGATGCAGATTTTTGTAACGAAAACCTGATCTTACAGTATAAATCCAACAATCAAGACTTAGTTGAGTATGATGCGAAAAATATTTTTTGCGGTTGTTATTGGTATAATTGGGATGTCTGATGCTTTTGCTCAAGATGCTACTTTCACGCAATTCTATGCCAATAGAACCTATATCAATCCTGCTTATGCGGGAGTAGATTTAGGTTTGAGGTTCAACTTCAACTATCGAAACCTGTGGTCGGCTGTTCCTGGGGACTTCTCTACGTTTTCTGGTGGGGTTGATATTGGCGACCCTAATATTTTTGGAGGAATTGGTTTTTTAGCTGTAGTCGGTAATGAAGGAGAAGGCCGATTGCAGACACAGCGTTTTAGCTTCATGTATTCGTATCGTTTGATTGTAATCCCAAGAAGCTTCGATATTCATTTTGGGCTAGATGCCGCATACATGAGCAAGCAAATCAAAGATTGGGACGCATTCGTTTTTTCCGATCAACTGCATCCTATTTACGGCAATATCAATCCTTCAAACGCCCAACAGCCAGACAGGCTAAAGGTAGAAATGCCCGATTTTAATGCAGGTATGTTGGCTCGATTCAATATTACGCCTGGAGGTAAACGAATCAGGAGTAAGAAATCCATTGCCAACACGGTAGGATTTGCAGCACATCATATTACCCAGCCAAACGAATCTCTTCTGGGTAGAACCGAGAAACTGCCAATTAGGCTTTTGGCTCATTACAGTATGCTTGTTTCTCTGTCTAAAGTGAGAAGCAAGAATCCGTTGTATCTCTCTCCTAATATTATGTACGAGCACCAGCGTACGCTTTCAACCCTGAATGTGGGAATGTATGCGCTTAGAGCTCCGATGATGATTGGTGTGTGGTATCGTAATGAGTTCAAATTTGAGACAAACGACACAGACGCAATCATGTTTAATTTGGGAATGAGAGGCATGACCAGAAGCAAGAAATTTATGTATCAGATTGGCTACAGCTATGATCTTACGTTGTCAAAACTTGCTGGGTCTACTTCTGGTAGTCACGAAATTGCGTTGATAATTGAATTCACTCGAGCCACTTTCGGTACAAAGTCGAGGTATGCAAAAAAGCGTGCTCGGAACTGCTACAACTGGCACGGACCGAAGAGTACTCCTAAGATTTTCTAAAACTCAGCGTTCTGAATTCGGTGGAGAAAGGCTCGGTTGCCGCATGAATCTCCTTGAAAAATTGTTGACCGTACTTTGAGTAGAATTCGAGGAAGTTATCGTGCCGTTCTTGAAGGTATCCGTTAGGGAATAGTTTCCGGTGGATTTTGTCTATTCGATTAACCGAAACCTCGTTGTTCTTCTTGAGAGAACGTGAGAACCGACTTCCCCATTGCTCAATGCCTTTTTCAATTCGCGATTGCTCCGCTTCTATGGAAGCAACCAACGAAGCATCAATGTCTGTAGCTTTTTCCTTTAATCCGCTGTAAAGTTGTGACAGGAGTTTCAGTTCATCATCCAGAGATACATCCGCATCCGAAATTTCAAGAACATGCTCTTTGATAAGGTCGTCAACCGAATGGAACATGTCTTCGGGAACTAGTTTCAGTTCCTCCATCTTCTCGGCTGTTTGGCCATCAATCAATAGGAAATGATTTCTGAGCGAAAGCATTGGAAAACTCACTCCCATTTCATTGAAATAATCCTTGTATTGAAGCCAGTAAGCTAATTCGCCAGCACCGCCAACGTAGGTCAAATTGGGTAGAATAAATTCCTGAAACAACGGGCGAAGCACCACATTTGGGCTAAATCGTTCGGGATGGTTTTCGAGTTCAGCAATCAATTCAGATTCTGTGAAACGAATCTCTGTTTGAAAAACCTTGAAGCCCTTTTCTGTGGCTACAATCCGATTTCTAATTCCATCAATCAGATAAAAGCAATTAATCTGTCGAGGATTGACCTGAACGTTATAGGTGGCAGAATCCAACTTTTGATTTGCCTCGTGCACCAACTTGTAAGGTTGGTTTTCGAGGAGATCCTTCTTTACGAATTCAATGAAAGAACTTTTTAGTGACGCATCATCGCTATCAATGACAACCAAGCCATATTCTGAGAACAACTCATTGGCAAAATAGCGCGTTGCGGTGGCAAGATTTCCGAATTCCGTATTCGCCTTTCTGAACATGGAAACCAGTTGAAGAGTTTCTTCATTATTAGAAAACACTTCTTCCAACTGAGAACAAAACTCCGCCAGACTTTCGGGTTTCATCCTTCCTGTGGCACCAGTTTGTGCAGTTTCCCACACGTATTTCTTTCCAAACAGATTGAACTGACCAATTTCTGCCAAGTCGTGATCCTCCGAATTCATCCAATAAATAGGAACGAAATTATTCTCTGGATACGCTGCGCGAAGCTCTTCTGCTAACTTAATGGTGTGCAGAATCTTGTAAACGAAATAGAGTGGTCCTGTGAAAATGTTGAGCTGATGACCTGTGGTAACAGTGAACGTATGCTCGTTCCGAAGCGATTCGATATTAGTTAGAACTGAATTCTTTGCTCCACCGACTGATTTGTACTGATTCAGTAGCGAATCCGCCAACAATTCCCGATTGATTGGAAATTGCTTCCGCAACTCAATCTGCTTGGAGTAATTCTCCCTACTGTGTGCAAAACCGTAAAACCCCTTGAGTTTCTCTTCTCCATTCACATAATCGAGAATAAGTCGATTGAATCTGCCTGTATGCTCCAACGAAATGGTAGAAACTTCCATTTTAAATGAGTTGACTACAAAGATGCATTAGACACCGAACTTTTAAAGAAAAACCTATCTGTGTCAAATCTGTGAAAATCCGTGCATCTGTGGCTAAAAACATGTTTTTCAAACCACTTTTCCGAATAGATCGAAATGTTCTGCATCAGTAATCTGCACGTTTGCGAAATCACCGATTCTAAGATAATTCTCAGCTACGGGAATCAACACTTCATTATCCACCTCAACAGAGTCGTATTCCGTTCTTCCTACGTAATTGTCACCTTCTGTGCGGTCAATTAAAACTTTCAATGTCTTCCCGACTAATTCTTGGTTCTTTTCTAACGAAATCTCTTGCTGTATTTCCATGACCAGTTCTGCGCGTCTTTGTTTTTCCTCGTGAGGAACATCATCATCCAAGAGGTAAGCGTGCGTGTTTTCTTCGTGAGAATACGTGAACACACCCAAACGCTCAAAGCGCATTTCCTTCACCCAATCAACCAAAACATTGAAGTCATCTTCCGTTTCGCCTGGATAACCAACAATCAAAGTCGTTCGCAAAGCGATTCCAGGAACACGTTCTTTGATTTGATTCAGCAGTTTGGTCGTCTTGTCCTTTGTAGTTCCTCTGCGCATCGATTTCAGCACAGGGTCGGCAATATGTTGCAACGGCATATCCAAGTAGCTGCAAATCTTCGGCTCATTGGCAATCACGTCCAACACATCTTCAGGAAAACCAGTTGGGAAGGCGTAATGCAAGCGAATCCACTCAATTCCATCGACTTTGCAAAGCTCAGTTAGCAAATCGGCCAAACGCCTTTTTCCATAAATATCCAATCCGTAATAGGTCGAATCTTGTGCAATCACCATCAACTCCTTCACGCCTTTAGCAGCAAGTTTCTTGGCCGACTCTACCAATTCTTCAATAGGAGTAGAGATGTGCTTGCCACGCATCAACGGAATGGCACAGAAGGAACATGGCCTGTCGCAACCTTCCGAAATCTTGAAATAGGCGTAATGCGATGGCGTGGTTAACAATCGTTCGCCAATCAATTCGTGCTTGTAATCAGCACCAAGAACCTTCAGCAATCTTGGAAGATCGCGTGTTCCAAAATATTGATCCACATTCGGGATTTCCTTTTCCAGTTCTGGCTTGTAACGTTCAGAAAGACAACCTGTCACAAATACTTTCTCCACCAATCCGTCTTCCTTCGCTTTCGCGAAACGAAGAATCGTGTCAATGCTTTCCTGCTTTGCATTATCAATGAAACCACAGGTATTGATGACAATGATATTTGCATCGTCATTCGTGCTTTCGTGCGTGGCTTCGAGGTTATTAGCTTGCAATTGCCCCATCAGAACCTCACTATCGTAAATGTTCTTTGAGCAGCCCAACGTGATTACGTTGATTTTGTTCTTTTTAAGAGTACGTGCTTTCAAGGCTTAATTCTTCGAGAAAAGTGAATCCACAAACGCTTCGCGATTGAAAACCTGCAAGTCTTCAATCCCTTCGCCAACACCAATATATTTAACAGGAATTTTGAATTGATCAGAAATTCCAATCACAACACCACCTTTCGCAGTTCCATCCAATTTGGTAAGCGCCAAGGCATTCACCTCCGTTGCTTTCACAAATTCCTTTGCTTGTTCAATCGCATTCTGTCCGGTCGAAGCATCTAAAACGAGTAGAATCTCATGCGGAGCACCCGGAACTACCTTGTCCATCACCCTACGAATCTTCGTCAACTCATTCATCAAATTCACCTTATTGTGAAGACGACCAGCCGTGTCAATAATAGCTACATCAGCGCCTTTAGCAACAGCAGATTCAAGCGTGTCAAACGCCACAGAAGCAGGGTCAGCATTCATTCCCTGATTGATAACAGGAACACCAACCCTTTGTCCCCAAATAATCAATTGGTCAACCGCAGCCGCCCTAAACGTATCCGCAGCACCCAAAACCACATTCTTTCCAGACGATTTTAGTTGATGCGCCAGTTTTCCAATGGTCGTGGTCTTACCAACGCCATTCACACCCACAACCATAATTACGTAAGGCTTCGTTGTTTCAGGAATCGGAAATCCATCAACATCACCGCTGTTGTTCTCCTTTAAAAGATTCACGATTTCTTCGCGAAGCATCTTATTCAGCTGATCCGTTCCGATGTATTTGTCCTCAGAAACCCGTGCCTCAATCCGTTTTATGATTTTTAACGTGGTGTCAACTCCAACGTCCGAAGTCACCAAAACCTCTTCCAAATTGTCGAGAACCTCTTCGTCAATCGTAGATTTTCCGATGACAGCCTTCGTCAGTTTCGAAAAAACACCTTCACGCGTTTTCTCCAAACCCTGATCGAGCTTTTCCTTTTTGTCCTTTGAAAAGAATCCGAATAATCCCAACTTTTTTGAATTAGAAATGAATAATTAAAAATACTGAATTACAGACACCGTTCTTGTGGGTTGATATTGGTAAATCCGCAATCGTAAATAAAAAAAGGCTTCCCCCAAAATAGAGAGAAGCCTTCAATATCAATAGGATAACGTATTAGTCTTTTTGTGCAAAAAAGTCCTTAACGTGATCATTGTGAACGACTTCTTCCTTAAAGGCATACTCGCCAGACTTAGGCGATTTCACCATTTTAATAACCTTGGTAAAATCTCTACCAGTACCTGTTTTCAGGGTTGCAACCGTCTTCTTAGCCATGTCTCTGTTATTTAATCTCTTTATGAACCGTCATCTTTTTCAAGATTGGGTTGTATTTTTTTATCTCAATACGGTCAGGCGTATTTTTTCGGTTCTTGGTAGTAATATACCTTGAAGTACCAGCCTGTCCGCTGTCCTTGTGCTCTGTGCACTCTAGGATAACCTGAATTCTATCTCCTCTCTTAGCCATTTTTCTAACTCAAAAATTTGGGAGTGCAAATGTATGTTTTCTCATTTAGATACCAAACACCCGATTGAATGTTTTTTGGGCGTTCCCCCGATAAAAGATCGGGGTCGGGCCGTCCGCTGTATCTTTTTCCGCAAGCGTTGAGCGTAATAGAAAGGTTTGAGAGGGAAAAAGGATGCCGCTTCCGTCCCTAACGCAGCTCGCAGCAAGCATTGTAATAACCCGAAAGTTCGGAATCCCGTGCAGCCTTTCCTATTCTTTACATTTGCGTTCTGACATAGCAAATGTACCTCAAGCAGCTTTCTCTCGTCAATTTCAAGAACATTTCGGGTGCCGATATGGAGCTCGGAAAGAAGTTCAACTGCTTTGTAGGAAACAACGGTTCAGGAAAGACTACCGTGCTCGATGCCGTACATTATCTAAGTATGTGCAAGAGCTTTCTCAATTCTATAGATAGTCAGAACATCACACGCGAACAGCCTTTTATGGTCGTTAGCGGAACGTTTGAAAAGAATTCAGAAGAAGAAAAGATTCATTGCGCCCTAAAACGTGATGGTAAGAAACAGTTCAAGCGAAATAAGAAGGACTACGCTCGACTTATTGATCATATTGGATTGTTTCCTTCTGTCATCATTGCACCTACAGATGCAGACATCATCAATGGCGGCAGCGACCTCAGACGCAAATTCTTGGATGGTGTCATTTCACAGTTAGATCGCGAGTACCTCGAAAACCTCATACAATATAATAAGGCATTGCTTCAGCGTAATGCACTATTAAAGTACTTCCGAGAGAACCGCACCTTTCAATCCGAATCACTCGAAATGTGGGACGTGCAACTTTCGCAACGCGGACAGATAATCTATGAAAGGCGCAAGGCATTTCTTGCCGATTTTATTGATGCGTTCAGTGGTTTTTATCAAACCATTTCGGGGTCGGTAGAAGAGATAGGGTTGACCTATGAGAGCCAATTAAGCGATGGCGAAATGCTGGGTTTGCTAAAAGAAAATGTGGCTCAAGATCGGGCTGCCACCTACACTACAATTGGCATACATAAAGATGATTTGGGGCTTACTGTAAACGGTTTTCAGTTGAAGAAATTCGGGTCGCAGGGACAGCAGAAATCAGCCCTTGTTGCACTCAAGCTGGCACAGTTCAAAGTGATGCACAAAAAGTCGGGAATTACACCCCTGCTTTTGCTCGATGATATCTTCGATAAATTGGATGACGATAGGGTAGGGCAGTTGCTCAATTTGGTCAGTCAAAAATCCTTCGGACAAATCTTCATTACCGATACGCACCCGGCTCGCGTGGCAGAGCTTTTAAAGGACGAAAAAGACGTGCGTGTATTCCCAATTTCGCAAGGCGAAGTAGCGCTGGATTAATTCCAATTTGTGACAATCGTAACCAGTTTACGGTTGTAAAACCCACGTTTTTCTTGCATAATTTACAATCGTAATCACGTGATTTATTAATTATTGATAATCAACTAATTACAATAGTTAACTGTAATTATTAATTCATAATTTTTCATTTTTAATTCTCCTCAATGCTTTCAGGTTAGCGCGTATGTTCATTATAGATGGTTTACATTTGTAACGCAATGGAAGTAATCACCGAACGAGTCATAAAAATTATGGAAGACAATAGTCTTTCATCGTCACAGATGGCGGACAAAATTGGTGTGCAACGGAGTGCCATAAGCCACATTTTATCGGGTAGAAACAAGCCAAGTTTAGATTTCATTCTCAAGGTTTTGGAAGCCTTCGATGGCGTCTCTTCCGACTGGCTTTTGAAGGGTGAAAATGAGGGTGAAAAAGCGTCCGTTTTCACCCCCGAAAATCAGCCAAAAATTACGCCCCAAAATGGCGGCAAAAAGACCATCGAAAAAGTCCTGATTCTTTACACTGATAAGACGGTTGAGGAGTATCGTTTGGGATAGCGTCATTGCGAGAAATTTCCTTTCGAAATTTCGTGGCAATCCGTCTGAAAGATTGCTTCTTCTTTCATCTTCGTATGACGTTTACATTTGCACCCATGACAAAAAAAGAACGCTACGAAAAGGTCATTGCTTATTTTCAAAAGCACATGCCAGTTGCCGAAACAGAGCTGCAATATGGAAACCCATATGAACTATTGGTAGCGGTTATTCTTTCAGCTCAGTGCACAGATAAACGGGTGAATATGGTGACGCCTGCGCTCTTTGAACGCTTCCCAGAAGCAGACTCATTGGCCGAAGCTTCTTCCGATGAAGTGTTTCAATATATCCGCAGTATTAGCTATCCGAACAACAAGGCCAAGCACTTGGTAGGAATGGCCAAAATATTGGTTGAGGATTTTAAGAATGTGGTTCCCTCCGATATCAAGGAGCTACAGACCATGCCAGGCGTTGGGCGAAAAACAGCCAACGTTATTGCTTCTGTAGTATATGATAAACCCGCCATGGCGGTTGATACGCACGTGTTCCGTGTTTCAGAACGGATCGGTTTGACTACAAATGCCAAAACGCCTTTGGCGGCAGAACTGCAGTTGGTCAAATTCATTCCTGAAGAGCACATCGCCACTGCGCACCATTGGCTCATTCTGCATGGCCGCTATACTTGCTTGGCGCGAAAACCCAAATGTGGGGAGTGTGGGCTGGCGGAGTGGTGTAAGTATTATCAGAAGAACTTTGGGCAGATTATAAACGATTAATCTTCTGGTTTCAAAGCCGTCAATCCTTCTGGCTTCTTAAATAGATGAACCCGTAGGTACATTTCATGGCTTCCACTTGAGTACGCTCGGATTCCGCTTGTGGTAATGTCATAAGAATAACCAAGCGTGAACCATTTTAATTTGAACTCGATTCCGACCATGGCTGCGTCATCGATTCTGTATCCTACACCAAGGCTC
>JBDNJH010000227.1:0-4179 GCA_041687875.1 Flavobacteriales bacterium
AAGCTTCTCGTTGAAAAGCTCATCCTTAGAAGAGCCGACAACAATATACATTCCAGGAACAAGGTTGTTGCGTGGGTCAATGGCTGTAATTGGCCCAGAACCTTGATTGAGAATGACCTTAGAATAGGATTGTTTTCCCATCATATCGTATACTATGACGAGTATTTCTGAATCTGTCAGTTCGCCAATATCTATTCTGATGGGGTCAGACGTGTAAGCAGGATTCGGATAAAGTCCGGAGGTAATTAAGATTGGTGCGCCTTCAGAAAAACCTTCGTCAATAGCTGTGGCAATGCTGTAATTAACCGAGTAGCCCAGTGTCTCAAGCACACGTACTTCATCTTCGTGTAGCATTTTGAAGGCATCGCCTTTTGAGAGTGACGGGTGCATTACGTATCCACCATGATTGGAACGACCGTTGTCAAAGTGGTCCAAACTGGAATTGTTGAACGGATTTGGCGAAAACACAGGCGCAAACTGTCCCGGATACAGTTCAAACCACACTTGATTATTGGTCAGGGTTCCATCGTCAGGCGTGGCAACAGTAGTGCTAGATCCGCTACCACTTTCTTCAAAAAGTACATCCTTATTGTAGTTGATTAGATATTCGTCAAATGAGGTATAGACGTTTTCCGAAGCTGCCGATTGCCCGTTTTCGTTGGCATAACTGGTGAATCCGAGCATGTGTAGAATTTCGTGCAAGGCAATGGTGTAGAAATCAAACTCCAAACTGCTTGGAGGTGAATTGACGTTGTAATTGTAATTCAGATTTGAGTGAAAATTGAACTGTATATAACCATCAGGATACGCGGTGTAGGGGTCGTTGCCAGAAGCAATGTGCGCTTTGGTGAAAGGGGCATTGAATCCTTTGGAACCAAAATAATATGCTGCAGAGAATGCGAACGGATTGGAGGTCGGATTACCAGAAAATGATTCTCTAATCTCAATGTCAGCTTGGCCATAATCTTCCAACATCGAAGCATAGTAGGCAAAGGCGGCTTCTAAAGCTGCTCTGCGCAGTCCTCCCAGCGTTGGATGATCAAAGCCCTGTCCGTTTCCGTTTACTTGATCTAAGTAAATAAGGTGAAAGGTTGGGCCAATACCATCTCTAACGTCACTTGTGCCGGGGTTTCTGTTGATGGTTGTTGCCCACGCATTTTCAGCCCTTTCGCTTGATGTCATTCTAAACACTGGATGGGCGATGATGGTGTTTCCAAGGGCGTCAACCGGAGTTTCAATCCCATCAATCGTCTGTAAGAAAATTGCACCGTGTGCAGCATGAGGCTCATCAAACATTACATCTTGCGCAACCACATTGGAGGATGCCCAAGCTGAGATAAGAATAAAGAGTGCGACTATTCGAAGCATAATCCAGTTTATAGTGGGTTATACTTAGACTTTTAAGTTCTAGATACATCTTTTAGACAGAAATTGTCTCGGTTGGGATGAATTAGAAAGAATGAGGGATGAATCGGTAGGCGACCTACGAAAGGTCTTCGATGGAACCTTTTCCCTCACGGATGACTTCCACAGCACCATCTGCACAGTTGAGAACCGTAGATCCTTCAAAGCCTCCGTAGCCACCATCAATGACCATATCTACCAAATTTTCAAACTTCTCGTGAATGAGGGAAGGGTCTGTGATGTACTCTACCATATCATTTGCATCATGAACAGAAGCAGTCATAATCGGATTGCCAAGCTCGGCCACAATGGCCAGTGGAATACTGTTGGCCGGAATCCTAATTCCAACCGTTCGTTTATTACTCTGAAACAACTTTGGAACCTTATTGGTGGCATTCAGAATGAATGTATAAGGGCCAGGCAGCAACCGTTTCATTAACTTAAAAGTGGAGTTGTCAATCTGCGAACAGTAGTCGGTTATGTGGCTCAAATCGGAACAGATGAAAGAGAATTGAGCCTTATCCGGCTTGATATTGCGAATCTGACAAATGCGCTCAACCGCCTTTCGGTTGTTAATGTCGCACCCGATTCCGTAAACGGTATCGGTAGGATAGATGATGACCCCGCCTCGTTTCAGACAATCCACAACTTCCCGAATGGCTTTCGGGTTAGGATTCTCTTCATAGATGCGGACTAACATTCGGGTCTATTTGTTTGCTTCAAAATCGGCTAAGAATTTGGCAAGGCCGATGTCTGTCAACGGGTGATTTAGCAATCCGAGAATCGCGCTCAATGGGCAAGTAGCCACATCAGCTCCTTCTTCTGCGCATCTTACAATATGCATGGTGTGTCGGATGCTTGCTGCCAAAATCTGCGTATCGAACATATAGTTGTCATAAATCAACCGAATCTGAGAGATTAACTCCATTCCATCTTGCGAGTTGTCATCCAATCTTCCCAAGAAAGGAGAAACATAAGTGGCTCCAGCCTTGGCCGCCAAAAGCGCCTGTCCTGCACTGAAAACTAGGGTGCAATTGGTTCTGATTCCTTTATCAGAAAAATATTTTATCGCCTTGATGCCATCTTTAATCATAGGCACTTTTACCACAATTTGTGGGTGCAGTTTTGCCAAGGCTTCACCTTCTTTTACCATGCCAGCGAAATCGGTAGAAATCACTTCCGCGCTCACATCACCATCAACAATATTGCAAATGTCGATGTAGTGTTGTTTCACCCGTGCATCACCATGGATTCCTTCCTTGGCCATCAACGATGGGTTGGTGGTCACGCCATCAAGTACACCAAGGTCTTGGGCTTCTTTTATTTGGGCAAGATTTGCGGTGTCGATAAAGAATTTCATATGCTGAATGTTTGATACAAAGGTGCTTAACTGGCAAGGTGATGGCAAGTCAATGGACGAAAAGAAATGAACACGTTTTTACAGATTGGAGCGAGGAGAAAGAAGCGGGAAGCTAGGAGACAGGAGATAAGAGATAAGAGGCAAGAGACAGGAGATAAGCGGGCGTTACACTTCTTTCTCCTAGCTTCTATCTCCTTACTCCTAAATATAAAGGCACAAAAAAGGGGTAAGCGATCTATGTCGCACCGCTACAACCACCTACCCTTGCTGTATTCCTACCCTGGGGGATTTGGTGGGAGCTGGTCGCACAGGACTTACCCCAAGCCGCAAAGGTAGAAACCTTCTTTTGCGGTGCAACCAAAAATTGAGATGATTGTCCGCTTTCATGCCTGCCCGTCCGGCAGGTGGGCCCAAGACCAACGGGTCTGGTCATGCTGAACTTGTTTCAGCATCCGTTATCATATTGTAATAGACCCTGAAACAAGTTCAGGGTGACACTATTTACGAACTGCGTGGGTAAACTAACCGATAGCCATTAAACTGAAATTGAATTTGCTAGTTAAGATTTAATATGATATTATGGTGATATCAATTTAAACCACCAACCATGAAACAAGAAAAAACCATTAAGCCCATTTCAAGATGGGTAATGCTACCAGTTCTGATTGCATTTCTAATTGCAGTAATTGCCGTAGCCACTGCATTGCTACAACCGCTATTCTATATCGGGATTGTCCTTTTTCTACTAGCCTTGCCGGGGTTTTTTTATCCTCAATCCGAATCAAAGCATTGTTCTCATTCTTTTTGGAGAATACCAAGGAACAGTGAAGGAGAATGGTTTTTTCTGGGTAAATCCGTTTACGAAGCATGCGAAAATTTCTCTGAGAACGCATAATTTCGACAATGAACCCATAAAGGTGAATGACAAACTTGGCAATCCGATTATGATTGGAGCTGTTATCGTTTGGCGGGTGAGGGATACCTACAAAGCTGCTTTCGATGTCAACGATTATTTAGAATTCGTTGGTATTCAAAGCGAGGCCGCATTGCGAAACTTAGCTGGTCATTATCCTTATGACGATTTTCAAGATGATGATCAAGAAGCGGAAGTTTCCTTGCGTGGTGGGGGAGAAGAAGTCAATACTAAATTGGAAGAAGCATTAGATCATAGTTTGGGAATTGCTGGGATTGAAGTATTGGAAGCTCGAATTAGTCATTTGGCCTACGCTAACGAGATTGCAGGAGCCATGCTTCAGCGTCAGCAGGCAACTGCAGTAGTTGCTGCAAGAAGAAAGATTGTAGAAGGCGCTGTGGGAATGGTTGAAATGGCTTTGGAGGAATTGAGCAGAAAGGACATCGTTCATCTTGATGACGAAAAGAAAGCGGCCATGGTAAGTAATCTGATGGTGGTGCTA
>JBDNJH010000228.1:0-15630 GCA_041687875.1 Flavobacteriales bacterium
AACGCCTTTTTCATCTTTCACAGATATGGTGGCCTTGTCAATATGCAAAGATGTTCCTGACTTGGACAAATCTATTGTTAGACCCGATTTACAGGCACCTTCAATATCAGCAAGCTTAACGGGATTGCTACAACTCACTAAAAGTGAAAGCAGAAGAATTGGAAGAAGAAACTTTTTCATGACTTAAAGGTTTTATTGGTTTATCCATCAATAGTACCAATTCATCGACACAATCACAATACCCAACCATCAAAATGACTGAAAATGGCTATTGGAATTAACCATCTGTTAACCTTGTGCTCACGTTCCGTGTGAGCGCAGGGTTTGGCCTACCTTTTTCCATATCATCGTTTTTTTCCTTTTTCCTTTCTCCCATTTCAACTTTCAGATTTTGCATTTCAAGTTTCGGAGTACCTTTGAATCCATGTCCGATAAGATGCCAGAAATAGACCCAGAGAAGGAAAAACAGGATATTCTCAAAGCTTACAAGAAACTTTTACGCTCTACCAAGCGGCACGAGGCCAAAGGCGATCTGAAAATGATACGCAAGGCATTTGATGTGGCCTTGGATGCGCACAAGGATATGCGCAGAAAATCGGGCGAACCGTATATCTATCATCCGCTTGCGGTTGCAGAAATTGTCACGTCTGAGATTGGGCTTGGCGCCAAATCAATTGTTTGTGCCCTTTTGCACGATACCGTTGAAGACACCGACCTGACGGTTGAAGACATGCGCAGAATGTTTGGCGACAAGGTGGCACAGATTATTGATGGTCTGACCAAACTTTCCACGGTACTCGACATTCAGGAAGATAAGAGCATGCAGGCCGAGAATTTCCGGAAAATGCTGCTTACGATGAGCAGTGACATCCGTGTCATACTCATCAAACTGGCCGACCGTTTGCACAATATGCGAACGATGGATAGCATGCGGAGAGACAAGCAGTTGAAGATTGCATCCGAAACGATGTACATCTACGCTCCGCTGGCGCACAGATTGGGGCTTTATGCCATTAAAACTGAGTTGGAAGACCTCTCGTTCAAGTACATTGAGCCAGAGTTGTACAAAGAAATCGTGAATAAACTTCGCGACACATCTAGGCAACGTAACCGGTTCATCAACAAGTTTAGTTTTCCCATTATCAATTCATTGAACGAATCGGGCATCGACTACGAAATTAAAGGAAGAACTAAATCGGTTTATTCCGTTGCACGGAAAATGAAATCGCAGGGAGTGCCGTTTGAAGAAGTGTACGACATTTTTGCCATCCGCATGATTCTGAACAGCAAAATGGACCATGAAAAATCGGATACTTGGAAAGCCTATTCCATCGTTACCGATCATTATGTCCCCAACCCAGGACGCTTTCGCGATTGGGTAAGTAAGCCAAAATCAAATGGTTACGAATCGTTGCACACCACTGTAATGAGCGAAACGGGTAAGTGGGTGGAGGTGCAGATACGCACAAGAAGAATGGATGATGTGGCCGAGAAAGGTTTGGCCGCACACTGGAAATACAAGGAAACGAACAAAGGCGAAGCGCAGACACAAACAACAGAGAATAGTTTTGACGATTGGCTCAACCAGATCCGTGACCTGTTGGAAAGCCCCGACCCAGATGCCATCGACTTTATTGATGATTTCAAACTGAATCTTTTTGCGGAAGAAATTTTCGTTTTCACGCCAACTGGCGAAGTAAGAACACTTCCTGCCGATGCCACTTCGCTCGATTTTGCCTTTGAGATACATACCGAAGTGGGTATGCGCTGCATTGGCGCCAAAGTGAATGGTAAGCTTTATCCACTGAGCCACAATCTCAAGAGTGGCGATCAGGTAGAGGTGCTTACAAGCAACAAGCAAAAACCGAAAGAGGATTGGTTGGCGTTTGTGGTAACGGCCAAGGCCAAATCCAAGATAAAGCAGGCATTAAAAGAAGAAAGCAGAACAATTGCCACAGACGGAAAGGAGATTCTGGAACGGAAATTCAAGCAATGGAAAGTTACACTTGACCGCGAAACAACTGATAAGCTACAGAAGCATTTCCGCTTGCAGACAAGCCAAGACCTTTTTATTAAAGTTGCCAAAAAGAGCATCGATTTCAAGGAAATTAAGGAGTACTTGGAAAGCACAAAAAACGCTTCTAAATGGTACAATGTCCTTAGAAGCCGGATAACTGGGACTGGCGAAAGTCCGGCCAAAACTGAATCTCCAAAACCAAAGCAAAACGGATCTGAAAAAGGCGACACCATTGTGATTGGAGATGCCAGTCAGAAAATGGACTACGTGATGGCAAAATGCTGCAGCCCTATTCCTGGCGATAACATTTTTGGTTTTGTAACGATTGGGGAAGGAATCAAAATCCATCGCTCCAACTGCCCAAACGCCATTAATATCCGTAGTAATTATGCCTATCGGGTTGTGCCAGCAAGTTGGGCAAGCAAAGAAGATCATAAGTCGTTTGTTACAGGCATCCTTATTACCGGAATAGACGATGTGGGTCTGGTGAATTCCATTACAACCGTGATTTCAAAAGACCTCAACGTAAACATGAAAAGCATTGCGTTTGAAAGTCATGATGGGATATTTGAAGGTCATATCAAAGTATTGGTAGAAGGAACACATCACCTCAACAATCTCATTTCCAACCTAAAGAAGGTAAACGGCATTAAGAAGATTGTGCGTGAGGACGAACTGGACAACTAATGGAAGTAATTGCCTCAAATAGAAATGCCAAGTATGAATTCGCCTTTTTGGAAGAGTTCACAGCTGGTCTGCAATTATTCGGAACAGAGATAAAAAGCATCCGCAACAAGGATGTGAGCATTGCCGAAGGTTATTGTACGTTTATTAATGACGAGCTGTACATTCTCAATATGCACATTGGGCATTATGAACAGGGAAGCTACAACAACCACGAGCCCAAGCGCCAGCGCAAACTCTTGCTAAAAAAGCAGGAATTGAAGAAACTAAGTGGCAAATTGAAGGACAAAGGTTTGACCATCATCCCTACCCGCCTTTTCATTTCTGATAAGGGGCACGCAAAGCTGAATATCGCTTTAGCAAAAGGAAAAAAACTACACGACAAGCGCGATACTATTCAGGACCGCGATGTGAAACGGGAAATTGACCGTGCTATGAAAAGATGAGCACAGTCGAAGGGGGTAATTGGTTGTTGGTTAATGGGTTATTGAACAAGATCTCAGCATCTGTAAATATCATCAATCGCAAATCGCAAATCCTTCGTAAAATCCTTCCTACGTCAGGATGACACGCTGAGCGGACATTCTGCAAAAGGGACGGGAACGTGCAGCATGGGACAAAAGCGGAGATTGTAAATCTAAAATCGCATATCACTTTAATGATCCTTATCCTCCAACATGGGCACAAACCGGAAACTCCCGTGCTCCTTGGTCACTAGTTCACCATTTTCGAGTTTGGTAATGGATTTCATGATTTCCTCATCTCCATTTGAAACAGGAATGACCATAATTCCGCCTGGATTGAGTTGATCAATCAATCCCTCGGGAACAATTGGAGCTCCTGCGGTGATGATAATGCGGTCATAAGGAGCCCAAACTGGTACGCCAAGGTTTCCATCACCGAAAAATGTCTTTACGTTATAACCGAGTTTCGGAAGCAACTTACTTGTACGGTCGTAGAGTTCTTTGATACGTTCAACCGAAAAGACCTTTGCTCCCATTTCGTGCAGTACAGAAGCCTGATAACCAGAACCGGTACCAATCTCAAGCACCTTCATTCCACGCTTTATTTGCAACAATTCGCTTTGAACTGCTACAGTATAAGGTTGGGAAATGGTTTGTCCGGCACCGATACTAAAGGGCCTGTCTTCGTAGGCATACTTATCAAAAGCACTATTCAGAAACAGATGGCGCGGCACCTTTCCTATTGCCTTCAAAACCTGCTCGTCAATTATTCCTTTTTCGCGGAGATGAGCCACCAACTTCTTCCTGTTTCCTTGCTGTTTGTGCGAATCGCGGATCAATGGGAGATGTTAAATTTTGAATGTTGAAAAGAGAATTCCCGTTCGGAGAATGGGGCTGCCAAATGTAATAATTTGCAGAGCGAAGAAAAGGGGTGGATTGACGAAGTACGAAGTACGATTACTTCTAACCATTTAACTAATAACCATTAACCCAACAAACCTGTTCCCTCTGCCTGTCACCCTGACGAAGGAAGGGTCTCACAGAGAAACTGTGATACATGACCAGCAATCGAGCAATTATCGAGAGACCCCTCGTTCCTCGGGGTGACAAACGGGGAATAACCGATAACTCAGTAATTAATAACCATTATCAATGAAAAACCTCAAGGTCGGTGTGCTGGGTGCAGGACATCTTGGAAAAATCCATCTCAAGCTACTTGCCGAAACGGAAGGATATGAGCTTGTAGGAGTTTTTGACCCTGACCAATCAAAGTCTGAATACGCCAAGCAAACCTTCGGAATTAAGGCTTTTGAATCAATAGAAGATTTGATTGCCGCAGTTGATGTGGTAAATGTGGTAACACCCACCCTTTCGCATTTTGAGTGCGCTTCGTTTGCAATCCGAAATTCAAAACACGTTTTTATTGAGAAGCCTGTTACAAATACGCTAGAAGAAGCAGATGCGTTGATGAAGCTAGCCATCGAAGCCAACGTGAAGGTGCAAATAGGCCATGTGGAGCGGTTTAACCCCGCATTCATTGCAGCGCAGCCATACATTCAGAATCCAATGTTTATTGAATGCCATCGTTTGGCGCAGTTCAACCCAAGAGGAACAGATGTGCCTGTGGTAATGGATTTGATGATCCATGACCTCGACATTATTCTCAGCATTGTTAAATCAAACATAAAACGTATCAGTGCCAGTGGCGTGTCTGTTGTGAGCAACACGCCAGATATTGCCAACGCGCGCATTGAGTTCGCAAATGGATGTGTAGCAAACATAACCGCAAGTAGAATTTCGTTGAAGAACATGCGCAAAACGCGGCTCTTTCAGCGCGATGCTTACATCGCCATCGACTTTCTAAAAAAGAAAACCGAAGTGGTTCGGTTGGGAGATGGTGAAGCCGATGCAGATGCCAATGCCATGTATATCGAACTACCAGACAATACCAAAAAGAAGATAAACTTCGAGTTTCCGCATATTCCTGAGACAAACGCCATTCAAGAAGAATTAAAGTCTTTTAGAAAGTGTATTGAGCACGGAACCGAACCTGCCGTTACCATTCAGGATGGCTACAATGCGCTTCAAGTGGCACACGAGATTGTGGCTAAACTTCACCTTGGTTCCGACTTACTTACAACTGAGATATAATAAATTTACTTTCGCGTACGTTCTCGCAGTGAATTCACGCAATGAGTAAACAACTAAGACCAACCATATTTCTATTTGTTCTTGTTCTACTTGCAAGTTCCTACACTTCGTGCGAGCTAATCAATCCAGAGGAACAAATTCCATCTTTCCTTCGAATTGATTCCTTTTCGCTCTCAACAACTGTTCTAACCGAAGGGCATCCAGTACATCAATTTACAGATGCTTGGGTGTACGATAATGAGAGGCTACTTGGAATCTATGAACTTCCTGCCATAGTACCAATTCTGAGGAGTGGCGATGCCAACATCCGAATCAGAGGAGGCATCAAACTAAATGGGCAGGTCGGATCAAGGATTCCAAACCTGTTTACCAAAGACTTTCAGGCCACGCTAGAGCTTTTTTCAGACAGCCAATTGCACGTAAATCCGGTACTTCCGTTCAAAACCGATGTCTCGTTCAAATGGTTAGAAGATTTTGATGGTTCTGGAATCTCACTTTCCCAAACCTCGGCCAGCGAAGGCGTTCTTGAAAGGAAGAGTGGAACGGAAGCGTTTGACGGGCAATCGTTGAAGCTTTCAATTAATGCAGGCGAACTCCTTTTTGAGTGTAAAAAAGTGGGAGACCCGATTGTCCTTCCTGGAGAAGGAATACCTGTGATGATAGAATTCACTTACCGATGCAACAATGAATTTGTTTTTGGCCTTTTTAGCAATATTCCAGGAGGAACCATACAAAAATCCATCATCGTGCTCAAACCTTCGGCAGATTGGAATCACATCTATGTTAATCTAACGGATGTGGTTTCTTCAAACCCTAATTTCACTGGCCATCTTCCATTTTTCGGATTCATAAAGGATGAAGATATTGCTGGAGAATCTTTCGTTTATCTGGATAATATCCGCTTGTTGCACTGATGAACAGAAGACTCCAAACTTTCAAATACGTTCTATTTGACCTTTTGGCGGCCACAGGTGCTTGGAGTATCTTCTTTTACTATCGAAAAACCTATGTAGAAAGTCACAAATTTGGCTATCAGGTTATGGTAGATTTGGATGAACGGTTTATTCAGGGTCTGGTGCTTATTCCATTGTTTTGGCTCATTTTCTACATGGTTTTGGGAACCTACAGAAAAGTGTTCCGCAAGTCGCGGCTCAAAGAGTTTTTTCAAACGTT
Organism: Flavobacteriales bacterium; assembly: GCA_041687875.1. Classification (GTDB taxonomy): domain Bacteria; phylum Bacteroidota; class Bacteroidia; order UBA10329; family UBA10329; genus UBA10329. The sequence continues at coordinate 6,490 of JBDNJH010000228.1, forward strand.
TCTTACAACACTTATCGGAGTTACTGCGCTCTTTTTTGCAATCATTCTTGATGATGAAGTCTTGACTCACAAAACCTATTACCAATCGTTTGCGGTGCTATTCGGGTTGCATTTCGGTTTTACTTTCGTAGTCCGATTCGTTTTGTCTTCTATTACTGCACACAAAATTCACACCCGGCAAATCGGTTTTCCTACGTTGATGATTGGAAGCGATGCCAATGCCTTGGAGCTTTATGATGAATTGGAAGGTCAGCGCCAAGCTTCGGGAAACCTTTTCAAAGGATTTATCCGCGTAAAGGAACGCGAAAGCTACCCGTTGGAAAACCGAATACCTTTTTTGGGAAATCTGGAGAAATTAACGGATGTAATTGAACGGAATTCTATAGAAGAGGTAATTATCGCCCTAGAATCGAGCGAACACAAAAGCCTTGAGAATATTCTGAATCAACTGGAAGACAGAGACTTGATAGTGAAGGTCATTCCAGATATGTACGACATACTTTCTGGTTCGGTTAGGATGGATTCCATCTTCGGAACACCGCTTATTCAAGTTACTCAAGACATTATGGCTCCGTGGCAGCAAGTAACCAAACGAGCCGGTGATATTGTGGTGTCATTACTCTCCTTAGTTATCCTTAGTCCTGTTTATCTCGTTACTTCCATTCTAGTGAAAATGGGCAGTCAGGGGCCTGTTTTTTACGCCCAGGAGCGAATCGGAAAAGGCGGAAAGCCCTTCTTCATTTACAAGTTCCGTTCGATGGTTACAGATGCAGAAAAACTAGGCCCTGCACTATCAAGCGACCACGACCCACGCATCACGCCTTTTGGGCGGTTTATGCGCAAAGTGCGACTAGATGAGATTCCTCAATTCTATAATGTATTAAAAGGTGACATGAGCCTCGTTGGCCCACGTCCAGAACGTCAATTCTTCATTGACCAAATTGTAAAATTGGCTCCGCACTACCGCCATCTGCACAAGGTAAAACCCGGCATCACATCGTGGGGAATGGTGAAATATGGTTATGCCGAAAATGTGGAACAGATGATTAGGCGCATGAAGTTTGACCTCCTCTATATTGAGAATATGAACCTGATGGTGGATGTTAAAATTTTGATTTACACCGTTCAGACAGTCCTTTTAGGGAGAGGAAAGTGATTCCACACCATGGAAAATGTATCCTAATGCGAGAAGAAAACATGTTTTTAGCCACAGAAACACAGAAGGCACAGAAAAAAGTAAGTGTATTTTTTCTGTGAACCCCTCTGTGCCTTCTGTGTTTCTGTGGCAATTGTATGTCAGATTAAGATTAGTCATTTCGCTGTTCAGCTAACAAGCGGAGAGTCCTTTTTAAATATTTGGAAACGTTTGCACTGAACCTCATGCTTCCATATTTCCGTCCCGTGCCTTGTCGTTATTATATTCGCGGAAAACATCACAAGGCATGAAGAACATTACAGTTATTGGAGCAGGAACAATGGGAAACGGAATTGCGCACGTGTTTGCACAAAGCGGTTTCAAAGTTTCGTTGGTAGACGTAAGCAAGCCAGCATTGGAAAAAGCACAAAACACCATTGCCAAAAACTTGGAGCGACAGATTGTAAAAGGACTTTTAACCGAAGATCAGAAGCTAAAAACGCTTCAAAATCTGAACATATTTACCAGCTTAGAGAAAGGGGTTTCAGATGCTGATTTGGTTGTTGAAGCTGCAACAGAAAATCAAGCTCTGAAATTGTCAATCTTCGCTGAACTCGAAAACCTTTGCCCAGCCAAGACAATTCTTGCCAGCAATACTTCGTCCATTTCCATTACACAGATTGCTGCCGTTACCAAGCGGGCAGATAAAGTAATCGGTATGCACTTCATGAATCCGGTTCCGATTATGAAATTGGTGGAGATTATCCGTGGTTATTCCACCTCTGATGATACCACAGCCAAGATTGTGGAGATGAGCAAGAAACTTGGAAAAGTTCCTACTGAAGTGAACGATTACCCGGGTTTTGTAGCCAATCGTATTCTGATGCCAATGATAAACGAAGCGATTGAAACGCTTTATCACGGAGTTGCTGGAGTGGAGGAGATTGACACCGTAATGAAACTAGGAATGGCGCATCCAATGGGACCGTTGCATTTGGCCGATTTTATTGGCCTAGACATCTGTTTGAGCATTATGCGCGTGCTGCACGATGGCCTCGGAAATCCGAAATACGCTCCGTGCCCGTTGCTGGTAAATATGGTTGCAAGTGGCAACTTAGGCGTAAAATCTGGCAGTGGATTCTATACGTATGATGCCGCTTCCAAAGAGAAAAAAGTCTCGGCTTATTTCAGCAAGTAAAGTCTATCAGTTGCAGGGACATGTTTTTTTGCCACAGATTCACAGATTTTCACGGATCACTTTGATTGTTTTTCTTTCTATGAAAAATCTGTGAGAATCCGTGCATCTGTGGCTATTTCATGTTGAAGAAAGAACCAATTGTTTCAATGATTGAATATGACCACAGGTAATTATAAACGAGATAAACAGTCCGTTCCAGTAACATCAGCACCGAGGTCTTAATTTAGCCCATTATGGAAAAACTGAAGAAATATGCCAATCACCGCGCTGTGGTGGTTCTTTATCTGCTTATTATTTCCATTGTTTTTCATGGAACATACGACCGCATTTTTGACAAGAAAGTGCATTTGGGAGGCGACAATGCGGGATATTATATTCTAGGAAAATCGTTGGCCGATGGAAAAGGCTACACTTCCATCCATTCTAAAGAACAGATTCCGGGTAATCATTTTCCTCCTGGTTATCCTGTAATGATTGCAGCCGTAATGAAGGTTTTCTCTGGCAAAATTACCACCATTAAAGCCGCCAATGGTTTTTACATGTGGGCTGCCCTCATGGTGTTGTTCTTCCTTTTTAGAGCGCTTACGCGAAACATCCATCTTTCGTTTGTAGCGTGTTTACTGGCTGCATACAATTTTCACTTGCTCGAATACAGCACTATCATGATGAGTGAGATTCCGTTCGTGCTATTTTCTGCCATCACGCTCCTTCTCTTTGTGTTGACAGATTTTGAGAAGCCAATCTACAAGAATTGGAAATTTATTCTGTTTGTTATTACGCTGGTCTTTGCATTTTACATCCGCACACTCGGTGTCGCACTTTTCATCTCATTCATGCTTATTCTGCTCGCTCAAAAGCGGTGGAAATATGCCGGATTCCTTTTCGTTTCGTTCTTTATGTTAATCTCACCGTGGCAGATTCGTAGTCATTCGTTAGGTGGAAACTCGTATGTAAATCAGCTCTTTATGAAGAATCCGTATCGGCCAGAAATGGGACCGATGGAAGCTTCTGATTGGCCTAAGCGTTTTACTAGAAACGTGAAGCGGTATTTTACACTAGAAGTGCCCAATGGCGTGATGCCGTTTGAGACCATTGATTACAAGCAATGTGTGAAGCAACTGAAGGCCGAGGCTGGAGAACTGGAAACCGATACGACCCAAACCAAGGCTCCCGAAAAGGAGATGTCCTTAGAGGAAAAGCAAAAAGATGCCGCAACTCGCGGAATACCGGGTTCAAAAGTGGAAATCACAACCACCGATTACATCATTTCTATTCTTCTCATGCTCTTGATTGCCATTGGACTGGCCAGAATGAAAGACCACCGCTTGCTACTTGCCCTGTACTTGGCTGGAACTTTCGGCATCCTATTTCTTTGGCCAGAGGCTTGGTTCGGCATTCGGTTTATGCTTCCATTAGTACCCGTTCTGATTATGTTAACTCTGTATGGGCTAACCGAAGTTCCCATGCTGATTGCTGAAAAACTGAAACGAAAAGAGCCTTGGATTCTTGCCATCATCATTCCATTTGTGGTCTTCTTTTACATGAAGGGCGACCTTGAAAAACGAGTGGTTGAACTTGAAAATCGCGCCAAGGGTGTCTACATCAATAAATTCAAGAACTATTTTGACATTGCTACGTGGAGCAACAAGAACCTACCCAAAGACGCTGTGGTGTCAACACGAAAAGGGCAACTTTTTTACCTCTATGCCAACAGATGGGTTTCTGGTTTCGAGAGCACCCTTAATCAGGAGGAGTTGATTGAAGGACTGAAAAAGAATGAAGTAACACATGTTGTGCTTGACCAATTAGGCTACTCATCAACCTCGCGTTACCTCTACCCTGCCATCAAGAAATATCCCGGAAAGTTCAAGGTGATTTATCAGTTGAAAGATCCAGATACGTATATCATGAAGTTTGACGCCAGTCTTGACTACACGGGTGAATGGAAAAATGACATGAAAGAAGGACAAGGCGCGTTCCGTTGGGAAAACGGAATGAGCTACGAAGGCCAATGGAAGCAGAACAAACGCAGCGGTTTTGGCAAATTTACATGGCCCAACAAACAGGTGTTTGAAGGCCAATGGGTCAATGACCTAAGAAATGGCCCCGGCACGCAATACATGCCAGATGGAACTAAATATGAGGGAAATTGGGCAAACGACATCCTTAACGGAAAGGTAAAACTCTATGATATGGATGGAAAGTTGATAGAAACGGCCACTTTCAGGGATAACAAGAAGATTAATTGATTTTAGATTGACGAATTAAGATTTGCGATTGAAGCACTACGTGATCTTCTAGCTCCTTCCTTCTAAATTCTAACTTCTAAAATCCGAATCATTCGTACTCATACCTAAGTATGGTAATGTCTGACTTCAGACGCTCCATTTCTTCGGCTGAGGTTCCATCATAAAAACCACGAATTTTGCGCTCTTTATCTACAAGGATAAAATTCTCGGTATGGATAAAATCCTTCACACCTCCATCACCTTCGGTGGTAACGGCAAAGTAGCTACGTCTGGCTAGTTCGTAAATGTGCTTCTTATCTCCAGTTACAAGCTTCCATTTGTAGTGATTTACGGCATACTTTTCTGCGTAGGCAGCCAAAACCGAGACGCTATCTTTTACGGGCGTTACCGAATGAGAAAGGAACATGATGTCTGTATCGTTCTTATAGAACTCTGAAAGGCCACTGAGACTGGCTGTCATTTTAGGACAAATGTTGGGACAGGAGGTGAAAAAGAAATCGGCTACATAAATCTTGTTCTCAAAATCGGCTTGGGTAACTGTTTGTCCCGTTTGATCGGTAAGGCTGAAATCGGCAATACGATGCGCTTTGGCTGTTCGTTGCATGTCGGTATCTACCAATTGTGGGTTAACATCTGCTGGCTGAAAAACCTGCAACCGTTGGTTCTTCTTAATAATTGGATACGCCACAATAATTCCTACCACCCAAATGGTCAAAAATGCGATAATAATCCACTTATACTTAGTCATGCCGCAAAAATGAAATAAATTGCGTTGATAGAATAGCACCAAAGTCACATTTGCCGTGATAGTGTAATTTCATGCCGTGCTACAAAAAAGAATAACCGAGCCTGTCCGTTTTCAATCGAACGAAGATGTCACACTTCCGAAAGTTGAAAAAAATGCGGTGAACGAACGTGAAGCGCTATTGTTGGTTGCACTGTTCATTGCATGTGCTGCTTCATTGGTTTACATGCTACAGGTAACGCTCATCCCAATTCTTACGGCAAGTCGCATATTCATCTCTTTCGGGCTAGTAGGATTTCTCATTGCATACTTGCTACGGAAACAACTACGGATTGGCATTTTGGATGGGCTGTATTACAATGTTTTTGCCATTGCCCCAGTGTGCATGGTTGTATTTCTCGGACTTAATTTAATAGATTCTGAAACGTACACCGAAACGCACAAGGTCATTTCCCACGAACTTCATGGCGATTGCCATGAGTTTGAGTTGGAAAACGATGCATACGCAGAATTCTGGCGAATAAGAACGATTCAGATTGAAACTCGTCCTGCCCAATCGGCCTACATCGAATTCACCTTTAGCGATGGTTTGCTGGGCTATAAGGTGATGAAGGATTCTCGGCTTTTTTGAGTTCAAAACTCACTCTTAAAGTGAAACTGGATCTTCGGATATTGCTCTTACGCCATTTGCAAGGCCCAAGCACGAATCTTTAAAATCTGAAAGTTAAACTTCATGAAATTAAAGTAATCCAAAGAAGTTCCGCTCCATCTTTCTATCCTATCTTCGTACACGCCAACCCTAAATTGGGTAGTTTTTTCAATCCATAACCTGTTCAACTATGAAGCTGTTTTCTACTTGTTTCGTCTTGAGACTCTCTTTGCTCGGACTCCTGTTTCTCTTTCCAGCATTGCTGTTTGCTCAGAGTGATGGTGTGCTTATAGATTATGCACCAACGCCTCCCGTCCGAGACAACTCTGCCGTGATGGAGTTGCGTTCTGCAAACCAAGGATTTCTTGCACCTAAAGTGGTGCTTACTGCCACAAACGTGGCTGCCCCTATTTCTACTCCGACCAACGGATTGATGGTGTACAACACCAACGCCACAGGTTCGGGTCCGACAGATGTGCAACCGGGATATTATTTTTGGAGCGGAACGGGTTGGACACGCTTCATGAACGGGAATTCTTCTGTCATTTCGGGCAGTGGTGCAGCTACTAGAGTTGCTTTTTGGGATGGTGCGAACTCACTGTCGTCCAACGTAAATCTTTATTGGGACAACAGCAGCAGCCGTTTAGGCATAGGCACGGCTTCTCCTGGTTCAGAATTGCACATAGGCACCACGGGCTGGAACGCAAACCAACTTCATTTTTCAAGCGGTTGGGCTGTTGCAGGCTATCACGCCACAATAGGTAGCGGCTATGCTGGCATCACGTCTGCTGGCATTATGCTCGGTTCGCCTCACGTGCCCTATCGCAGCGGTTATGGAGCCAAGATGCGCTATGCAAGCGATCAGGCAGCATCCTTTTATTGGGATCTTGGCATCAATGCCGAGGCAGGTGGATTGAATGACAGGTTTGACCTGAATCGCAACAACGTGAATCTGATGTCGGTGCTCAACAACGGGAATGTGGGCGTTGGAACCACTGGCCCTGCCCAGAAGTTGGAAGTGAACGGTAACATACTTAACCAAGGAATTCTCTATCAACGAACCATTGCTGGGCAAGGCTCGGGGGCACACGGAATAAGCTGGTACGACCCTGCCTATGTTACATGGTATGATTACATGGCACCTGCGGGAGGTACCAATGCTCCCAATGGAACTGCAGCCCCAACAGACGCAACCTCTGGCGTTACATCTTGGGCCCGAAGGTTCAATATTGAGAATGTGGGCAGCTACGGTTGGCTTTTTGAATCTGGACCGAACAATGCCACGGCCCCTACCGTCAAATTTGCAATCAGTTCTGCCACAGGTAACTTTCATACAATAGGAAATGGATACATAGATGGTACCATAAGAGTTTCTGGAGGAGGGCCTGCCGCGGGTAGAGTGCTGACTTCAGATGCAACTGGTAATGGGACTTGGACAGACGCTACTACTCTCGTTACCTACGCAAACCTTTCGGGAATACCTCTCAGGAACAATTGGAATGGTACGCATCGCAATTTTGTGGCAGAACAATTGTCGTGGAAGAATTATGGGAACAACCACACGATCTTCGATGCTTCGGCAGGCACGTCACCCCAAGGTACAGCAGTAAGTAATACTAACGCACAAGTTGCATGGAGCGCTACCTACCCTACTTTAATGGGTTGGAACGGAGCTAACACTTATGGTGTTAGAGTTGATGTTGCAAGAAATGCAGATAATTCAAACACTGTTGGCGGTCTTGCAGCCGGTTCTTTTATGCAATATCAGGGCTTTACTTTAGATGCCAATACCATGACCTCTAATCGATCGGGATTCACTTATTCTGTTAACGCTCCTCATACAGGTCCAATTGTTCATTTTGATGCCGCAAACTACGGACTTCAAATTAATGGTACTTATGGCGGTGGTGGTGGAATAGCATACAGAACAAAAAATGGAGATATCAATACATGGAATACATGGAGAGAATTTATTACCACTGCAAATGTTTCAACAAACACAATCCAAAACCAATTATCGTCTCAACAAGGTGCCAACTTCTGGATTTCAGGTCAGGGAAGAACAGATGGTGATTTCAGGGCACCAATTTTTTATGACCAGAATAATACAGGATTTTATTTAGACCCGAATGCAACTTCCAACCTGAATGCGGTAGTTTCCTATTCATATCAGGGAAATGGCAATGTCGGTGGTACGGGAAGTGCATCATGGCATCCGTCAGGTATTTATTCAGCCGGGTATAACTGGTTGTACGGTGGCATTAATGGAGGAGGTGCTTCAGCTACAAACTTTGGAGATGTAAGAGCTAATATATTTTATGATTATCAAAACACCGCCTTTTATGTTGACCCAAACGGAACATCTGAACTAAATCTACTTACAAGAAATACGCTTGCAAGAAGCAGTTTAAACGGATTACAGAATAATTCTCCTGTAAATACCCGCTCTGCTCAGTCAGCTGAGTACTTGAATGGTTCTATGGGGTGGGGTCAGGTGGATTTTAATGTAATAACAAATTGGGGAAGCGGATTTATCGATACCTGGGGTAATCCGGGAAATGCTCCCGGAGGCTCAAGCCATTATACCGGTATTCAATCCATGCACCATACAAGTTTGAATAGTGCTAATTTTTATGGATTTCAAATGGTAACGGCTGGTGAATCAGCTAACAGATATTTTTTAAGAAATTCATGGAATGTTCCCCGCCCATGGGTTGAAATGATTCACACCGGTAACATCGGCAGCTATGGCGATAACCTCGGAAACCACATAGCTACCACCACACTAAATATGAACGGAAGCGCAATTACCAATGCGTCAGAAATATATACCAACGGATGGTTCAGGAATAATTCCGCCAACGTGGGATTATATAATCAAGCTCTTGGTGCTCACTTTTACGCTACGGGAGCAAACGTATGGAATATGGGCGGTGGCGGAGCCTTTCCTCAGCTTATCTTCCGAGATAACTACCAATCAACCATTAGAGGTTACGTCTATTCTGATGCAAGTGGGTTCGGTTTATTGCATAGTGGTGGCGGTTGGGCACTTCGATCCACCACAACCCAAACTGAAGCCTACAACACTTTTTATGCAGGAACTTCCTACCAAAACATCGTTTATGACAGAGATAATGCAGCCTTTTATTCCAATCCAGCAAGCAC
>JBDNJH010000229.1:0-22286 GCA_041687875.1 Flavobacteriales bacterium
AAAACATTGAGCAATGAGTCTCGAGCCTTGGCAGAGATTGCTATTGAACGGAACGGAATCCCATATCTCAATCAAAATTCATTGGAAGGAAATATCGATAAGCGAATGGAAATCTTTAACAAGAATTCCAAAGATGAAATAAAGCTTTTTGTGAATGTAGGCGGAGGCATTGCCAGTTTTGGAAGCAATAAGAATGCGGCCACTATTCATACTGGATTGAGCAGCGAAATGAAGATAAAAGACATTCCAGACAATAAAGGGGTGGTCTATCATATGGCACAAAACGATATTCCTATTCTGAATTTCCTGAATCAGCGAATACTGTTGACAAAATATGGGCTCCCAATTGACCCGATTCCATTGCCCGAAGTAGGAGAGGGAATACTGTATCGTTCTCCTCGCTATAATATTTTGATAGTTGGTATAGCCACAGTCATATTATGCGGACTCTTAATAGGCATCGTGTATATAGACAAAAAGCAGAACCGGCTTGGAAATGCAATTTTAAGTGACCCTGAAAGGATATGAGAACAATCAACACAATCATACTGGTCGTAGCACTACAGTTCGTACAGGTCTTCGTCCATGCTCAGGGTCAGAAAGAAGTAACCCCCGACAAGTTTATCGGGTCCATCATCATTGCTGCAAGCAAGAACTACGTCTACTATCCACTCTCTGAGAAATCGAAGACAGAACTGACATTAACAGGGCCTGGCGACTTAACGGTATTTACACGCGTAAGGATGGTTGATACTACCCGGCTCTCAGATCCGTTCGTTTTGAAGACAGTTACAGATGGCGGGTCGGTCTCAACCAATGAAATTGTTGCGCTGAGACCATCTTCAAAATATTCGTTTAAAAGTTCACTTGAAGGGACGCCAACCGTAGCCGCAAAATCTGTCATTCATATTCCCCCTGGCAAACACAAGATCGTATTTTATAAGGCTAAAACAGGTCAGCCGGTACATGCTCGGTATCTCTATAAGCAATTCAATAAGCCTGTTTGGAAAGACCTGAAACCCACTGAAAAATTAGAGCAGGTTAAGTTGGTTTACGAGGGAGGAAAAGAGACGCCCAACTACTATCGCATTACTGACAAGGAAAGCTTCAGTTTTAGCATTTCAGACACCGCAAGAATTAGGATATTGGTAAGGGATGAGTTCACTTACAAAATGTTTTCTGAGAATTATATGAGACTGGAGGTTACGGAAAGTGGTAAGGACCCCGTGGCGTATAAGTTTCTTTCAAGGAGATCGAAAAACGTCTCCTATTCTGAAGTGAACAGCTTGGTGCCAAGCAATTTGCATGATGTGTATCTAGACCTTCCCAAAGCAACGGGAAAGCGTGTTTTTACGCTCAAAGCCAAGGGGCTGGGTAGAAGTGCCATCATCCGTATTTCCACCGATACGAACCTTATTCCTAAACCTTGATATTCAATCACATCATACTAATCCAATCATCTCATAAATCATGAAACACCTGACAAAACATTCGCTACTTCTCTTTGCAATACTTACACTGTTCGCCTGTAAGAAAGAGCCCGGATTCGGTGGCAATTCGGCTATTACAGGCATGCTCGTTCAAAAGGTTTATAACGAGGATTTTACGGAGATCCTTGAAGAAATTGAATTGTCTGACAGTTATGTCTATTTGGCCACGCCAAACCACAACGGTTATTTGGAACGTGTTAGAACTGCTTACAATGGGACTTTCGAATTCAACAATCTTAATCCTGGAGATTATATTGTTTATGCCTATTCAAAAGACACAACCCGTGCTTCGCTTAATGATGTAGTGATTAGCACCAATGTGACTATTAAGAAGATAAATGAATCGTTGAGCGTAGGAAGCTTGCAGGTAGCTACAAATAGAACTGTCGGGAATTCAACAATCGGTGGCCGTGTGATGAAGCAATCGCAAACTAATCCGAATGTTCAGTATCCAGCACAGGACGAACGCGTTTTCATCATTTACAATAACGATTTGGCCTATAAAACATATACCAGAACGACTTTTGATGGCTATTATCTCTTTGATCGGCTTCCAGTTGGGAGGTATAAGATTTACGCTTACAGTTTAGATATCAACAACATCTCTTTAACTGCCACCATTCCAGTTATCGATAGCCTTCAGATTACTCAGAACGGTACGGATTCTACATTGTCTGACATCGTAATCTATTGAATCTGAACTTATGCGAAAGCTGCTTGTAGTCTTCCTGTTAATTCATTTTTTTGGTCCGAAAGCAAATGCTCAGGAGGAAATAGGGTTCGGCAAGGTTTGGACGTCCGTTTACCTCACAAAAAAAATATCTCCCCATTGGTATTTCGATAATTACCTGATGATGGGACTAAAGCAAACTGGGCAAGTGGCTTTTGTTCAGAACGACATGTCATTCCGATACAGGTTCACTAAATCATGGTCTATGAGTGCCACCTACAAGCATGCTCAATATGCTGCCTTTCCAGGGTACGATAAGGTGTACTCGCAGCCCATTACAGTTTTCGGGTCCATCATTTTTCACGGAGCAGCATTAGAGCTTCAGTATGATAAGGATCTTGGTAAATCATTTCGAATTTCTCAGTCGCTAACTGCTCAGGCATACTTTCCGAAATTCGAAAAATATCAATTCAGATATATTTCAACAACCAAACTGGCGTATGATAACAAGAAGGCGTTTCTAAGAATTACGCCTTATGTGAAGTTCATGTTGTATTACTACCAGAATGGCAAATCGTTTAACTATTTCGATGATAACGGACAGATGGAAGCCTATCAGGCTCCTAATGGATTTCACCGATACAGAGCAATTTTCGGCTTCTCATTTAAACCGATTAAAAAGGTTAAGCAACTTGGGTTCAATTTCTATTATGCCATTAATAGAGAGTTCAATTTCAGCAACTCCAAGTCGAAATTGAATACCAGTACACCAACAGCTAGCGCTAATGCGCAATTAGCAAGAGTTCCTTTCAATAACTACAATGTTTTTGGTGTGCAGGTGAACGTAATACTAGGGATGAATAAGCGGTAACAAGTTCATGGTATTACAGACCAAGCTGCGTAGGTCAAAACAGGAGACTACCTTTTCCTAAACAATTGCAGTCTTAGCCCAAATCACGGGATAACAAAAAGAAAACCCTACCTGTTTGAGAACGGAGTGCATGTTTTTTTTCTGTGAATTTCTGAAAATTCAGAATGTCTTCAAGATCGCTGCGAACCTTTGGTCTTAGTATTTCACTAAAACCAAAAATCATGAAAAAATCAATTTTTATTGCCATTGCGGCAACTGTTGTTTCTACAGCAGCTTGTGGACAGAAGAAAGAATCAGAAGTCGCGCCCAAAACGGTTGAAACAGCATTTCAACAGAAATTTCCAACGGCACAAAAAGTGAAGTGGGAAAAGGAAAACGATGCGGAATGGGAAGCCGAATTTAAACTGGACGGAAAGGAATACTCAGCCAATTTCTCAATTGACGGGACATGGAAAGAGACCGAGCATGAAATTGCAAAATCAGAGATTCCATCAGCCGTTCAAAACACCTTGAATACCGAATTCGCTGGCTATAAGATTGAAGAATCAGAAATTTCTGAAACATCAGAAGGGACTGCCTATGAATTTGAGCTGGAAAAAGGTAAATCAGAAATGGAAGTAACCATTGATGCCAACGGAAACGTGCTGAAGAAACAAGTAGAGGAGGAGCAGGAAGAAAAAGACAAGGACTGATTAAATCGGTATTTATCGCTTAAAGTCCTCAATGGGATTTCTCGTTCCTCGGAATGACAAAACCCGTCTGTCACCCTGAGGAACGCAGGGTCTCTGTTTGTCACTGAGAAGAATAAAGTGCTGACAAGAAAGTGGGGAATCAGTACGAATCGATTAGAAAGAATGAGAAGAATAGAAGGAATACTAGTTGTTGCGTGCCTTATTCTTTCTGCAATGGTTCAAGGTCAAACGGTCACGGTTTCTGGGAAAGTTGCTGATAAAACGGCCAAGGAAACATTGCCGTTTGTGAATGTGGTGCTCAAAGCCGATAAGGATTCGAGTTTCGTCACAGGAACCGTCACGAATGAGTTGGGATTGTTCTCTATTTCTGGAGTCGCTCCGAGCAATTATTACCTCGAGGTTTCCTACGTGGGATATGTCACCAAAAGGCAGTCGCTCTACGTAGGAAGCCTTTCTTCTTTTTTAGATGTAGGAACCATTTCGCTCGAAGTGAACTCTGAGCAGCTAGATGAAGTGGTGATTGAAGCAAAGCAGGATGCCGTTAGCGGCAAAATGGACAAAAAGACCTTTTCGGTGGAGGATAACATCAGTCAGAGTGGGGGCTCGGTACTGCAAAGCATGCAAAACCTCCCTGGCGTAACGGTTCAGGATGGAAAAGTTCAGCTTCGCGGAAACGATAAAGTGGCTGTATTAATTGATGGCAAACAGACTGCTTTGACTGGTTTCGGATCTCAAACAGGTTTAGATAATATTCCAGCTTCGGCCATAGAGCGGATTGAAATCATCAACAATCCATCAGCGAAGTACGATGCCAACGGGAATGCGGGCATCATCAATATCATCTTTAAGAAGGAAGAAAAAAACGGACTGAATGGAAAAGTTGGATTGACAGGAGGTTTGGGCGCACTTTGGGTTAGAAAAGAAAACCTACCAACCATCAGAAGACAGTATCAGGCCACGCCAAAGGTGAATCCGACCCTTTCTCTCAATTACCGAAAGGGGAAAGTGAATCTGTTTCTTCAAGCCGATTATCTCTACACGCAAACGCTCAATAAAAACGAGTTTGTGACCAGAACGTATGATGATGGAACCGTGATTCAGCAACAAAGCAAGCGTAACCGCGACACGCATTTTGCCACTGCCAAAGCAGGAATTGATTGGAATATTGATGATGCCAATTCGCTCACCGTTTCGGGATTATTCGGAACAGAAAAAATATTGGATAATGGCGATCAGCCTTTCTTCAATGAAGATTTGAGCGAGCGCATTCGCCTGTGGCAATTTCTGGAAGATGAGCTGAAAACAACTGTGCTGGGAACGGTTAATTTTCAACATAAGTTCAAAGAGCCGGGCCACATATTGAAAGCTGGTGCCAACTATACGTTTCATAGAGAAAACGAGAAGTATTTCTTCGATAATATCAATCCAACATTTACAGGAGAAGATGCTTTTAAATTACTTTCAGATGAACAGGTAATTGACCTCACGACCGATTATACCAAGCCGTTGAAATATGGGCGTTTGGAAGCTGGAATTAAGTTCCGATACAGGAATATTCCGACCGATATGGAGTTCATTCCTGGAATCAATTCGCCATTGGATACGAACGCAGGAGGTTGGGCAACTTACAACGAAATCATTCCTGCGGCATACGGAACCTACGTTTTTGAGAACAAGAAATTTGAGGCTGAGGCTGGAATCCGAATGGAATACGTGGGCGTACAATACCAGGTCAATCCTGATCACAATACCTACAAAAGCAGTGGTTACGATTACATCCAACCCTTTCCGAATGTGCGTTTGGGCTATAAGATTAACGAGCGGAACAAACTCACGGTTTTCTACAACAGACGAGTTGACCGCCCGAATGAAGTGGATATTCGCATCTTCCCGAAATATGACGATGCAGAGATTATCAAAGTTGGAAATCCGGGACTTCGTCCGCAGTTTACCAACCTATTTGAACTTGGCTATAAGACAACGTGGAAGAGCGGTTATCTGTATGCAGCGGCTTACCACAAATTGGCAGATGCCACCATCACACGCATAGCTAGCTCGGTCGATACCACTCGGCTTATCTATGCCATTTTTCAGAACGCTGGGCGCAGTTATAATACAGGTTTGGAATTGGTGCTATCGCAAGATGTGACTAAATGGTATAGCTTCAATCTGAATTTGAATGGTTATTATAACATTATCGAAGGGTTTACTGTGGAGAATAAATATCCAGTTGAAAACACCTTCACCGCACCACGACAAACAGTATTTTCGGGTAGTGCCAAACTCAATAATATGTTCAAGCTTCCGAAGAAGTTTGATGTGCAGTTGACCTTTGTTTATCTCGCTCCAGACATCATTCCGCAGGGAACCATTTCATCGCGTTTCTCTATTGATTTTGGAGTGAAGAAGACCATTCAGAAAGGAAAAGGCGAGTTGTTCTTCAACGCCACCGACCTTGCCAATACCTTGGTTTTGAAGCAGACTATCAAAGGAGATGGATTCCAATACACCAGCACCAATTACAACGAAACGCAGGTGTTCCGTTTGGGATATAGCTATAAATTCTAGGTTATTTGGGAGCGCGGTAAAGCATCACCGCCCCAAGCACCAGATACATGATATTCGGAATCCAAACTGCTAAGCGGACATTCATGTTTCCTTCTATGGCAAAGGTTTGCGACACCTGCATGAAAAGGATGTAGGAGAAACTCAGAAGCAGTCCAAGGCCAATGTGCATTCCAATGCCGCCACGCACTTTTCGACTGGCCAAACTCACTCCAATAATGGTCAAAATGAATGCTGCAAACGGCATAGCAGTCCGCTTTTCCCTCTCTACCCTGAAAAAATCAACATAATCTGAACCTCGCATTTCTTCAGTGGCAATAAACTCGTTCAACTGCCAATAATCCATGGTTTCAATCACCTTTAAACGCTGACTGAAATCCTTCGGCTGAAAAGGGAAAACAGTATCCAATTGCTCTTTCTCAACCACTTTTTCATTTAGTCCATCAAAGGTTCGTTCGTAATACTTTTTCACGCTCCATTTCTGAATGGTGGTATCATAAACGATGTGATCTGAGATGAGCTTGTACTTCAGCTTGCCATCTTCGAACTTTTCTAGTGCAAACTTGTAGCCTGTCATTCTTTCTGCGCTATACGAATCGAAATAAATGAATGTGCCAGGTTCTATCTGATAGTGTTGATTGCGACCGTAAAACTGCCAAGGCATGTTTATGTAAGTGTTCTCAAACAGAATGCGCTGTTCGTTCGCTTTTGGAATAATGAAGTGATTCAGTCCCAAGCTTATGATTGCCAAAATGGTAGAACCTAGCAGATACGGCACCATCATCCGATAAAAACTCACGCCAGCACTCAGAATGGCAACAATTTCCGAACGGTAAGCCATTCTGGAGGTGAAAAGGATAACCGCCACAAAAATGAATAGCGGACTGAACAGGTTGGCGAAATAGGGGATGAAATAGACGTAGTACTCGGAGAGAACGGTCCACATCGACAGTTTGTGCTCAATGAAATTGTCAATCTTCTCCGAAAGGTCGAACACCATGGTGATGCAGATAATCAGCCCAATGGTGAAGAAGAACGTTCCCAGGAACTGCTTCAGAATGTATCTGTCAAGTATCTTGAACACGTTGGTTATTGGCTACTGAGTTATTGGTTATTGGCTACTGAGTTATTGGTTACTAGGTTATGGGTCACGGATTCCCTAATAACAAGCAACTTCATAACAGATAACTCTTTCAAAGCCTTGTGAGAAGTTTCGGAACCATCTGATCTTTCCATTGTCGGAAATCGCCAGCTTCGATATGAAGCCTAGCTTGTCGCATCAACTCCAGATAGAACGCTAAATTGTGGATGCTCGTGATTTGAGGCCCGAGCAATTCTTTGCAAGCGAACAAGTGCCTAACATAAGCGCGGTTGTAAACCGAATCAACCGTGCTCGTTCCTTTTGGGTCGAGCGGAGAAAAATCGCGTTCCCATCGTTTGTTTTTAATGTTGATGATGCCGTCCCACGTATAGATCATTCCGTGGCGAGCATTTCTTGTCGGAAGCACACAATCGAACATATCCACGCCCAAAGCGATGTTTTCTAGCAAGTTGGCTGGAGTTCCAACTCCCATTAAATAACGGGGTTTGTCTTTTGGGAGAATGTCACAGACCACCTCGGTCATCGCGTACATTTCATCGTCAGGTTCACCTACGCTTAAGCCGCCAATCGCATTTCCTTCCCGTTCAAAAGAGGCAATTTTCTCTGCGCTTTCGATACGTAGGTCTTTATAGGTTGAGCCTTGAACAATGGGGAAAAGGGACTGATGATGACTGTATTTCGGTTCGGTTGTATCAACATGGTCGCAGCAACGCTTCAGCCAGCGATGGGTCATGTCAAGCGAATTCTTCGCGTAGCGGTAATCGCATGGATAAGGAGTGCATTCGTCAAATGCCATGATGATGTCAGCACCTATACTTCGCTGAATGTCCATGGCCGATTCAGGACTAAAAAAGTGTTTAGAACCATCGATGTGCGAAGCAAACGTTACGCCTTCTTCCGTGATCTTCCGTTTGTGTGCCAACGAGTAAACCTGATAACCACCACTGTCAGTAAGTATGGGCTTTTCCCAGTTCATAAATTTGTGCAGACCACCAATTTCTTCCAAAATTTCTGTCTTCGGACGGAGATAAAGATGATACGTGTTTCCAAGAATAATCTCGGCTTTCACCTCTTCAACCAGTTCCTTTTGGTGAATTCCCTTCACAGTACCGATGGTGCCAACGGGCATGAAAATGGGCGTTTCAATAACTCCGTGGTCGGTTTTTACCTGCCCTCTGCGAGCTTTTGACCCAGGGTCGGTGTGCGTTAGTTTGAACTCAAGTGCCATGTTCATAAAATCGCTCAAATGTACTTAAATGCCCCTCAGCCGTTGGTTAGTTTTGCGGTACAACCGCATGACCTTAGCTGATTTTCAAACTCTTCCAACTTGGCAACTGATAGTTGCTGGAATCTTTGTTGGGTCGCTGACCGTTCAGCTTTTCTATTACGCCTTCTTTTTCTTTCGATTGGCGATGTACAAGCCAAGTAAGAGCGCAAGCCATTCAGAACCAATAACGGTCATCATTTGTGCTTGGAATGAGGAAGATAATCTGAAAAAGAATCTTCAATCGATTCTAGAACAAGATTATCCTGAATTTGAGGTTATCGTAGTGAACGATCATTCACGGGATGAGACGGACCTTCTTATTCAAGCTTGGCAATTGAAGTACGAGCATTTACGTGTTATTAATTTGAGCAGAGAAAACGCTCAGATGCGTGGTAAGAAATTTGCCATTTCAATGGGTATTAAAGGTGCCAAATATGATAACCTCGTTTTTACTGACGCTGATTGCCGACCTAAATCAAAGCATTGGTTACGTGGTATGACTGAAGGCTTGAAAGACGAAAAGCAGCTTGTTCTTGGATATGGCGGATTCGAAAAGCGGTCAGGCATTTTTAATAAGTTATATCGATACGAGGCGGTTCATATCGCTATGCAATACATGTCTTATGCTTTGGCTGGAATGCCTTATATGGGTGTTGGCCGCAATCTCGCGTACAAGAAGGAGCTCTTTTTTCAGACCAAAGGATTTATCAAGCATCGTCATGTGGCATCCGGTGATGATGACCTATTGGTGAACGAGGTTTCTACTGGTAAGAACACTTCAATTCAGATTGAAAAAGACACGCACACTGTTTCTGAGCCTTCCGAAAATTTTTCGGATTGGTGGATCCAAAAGAGGCGGCATCTTTCTGCTGGCAGTTTTTATAAACTCTCTTCCAAACTATTTTTAGGAATATTCACACTAACCCACCTTTTGTTTTATCTGTCGTTTTTCGGGGTTCTGCCGACTCCAACATTGTATTGGGTGGCGCTATGTGGAATTGCTCTGAAATGGATAGTTCATTTGTCGATCATAAGTGTGGTGACGCGGCTTTTGGACGAGCGCGATCTTTTGCTATTTTCGCTTCTAGGCGATTTGTTTACACCATTCTTCAATACAGCAGTAGCTATTTCAAACCGTATTAACCCACCCATTAGATGGAGGTAGAAGTTAACCCCGACCTGTCAGACAAAGCAATGTTGGATTACCGTCTCGTGAGAGCGGCAATTGATAATGGCGATCAAAAGGCGTATGCACAATTGATGGATCGTTATCGCGATAGCATCTATTTCATGTTGCTGAAAATGGTGAACAACCGAGATGATGCAGACGATTTGACCATTGAAGCATTCGGAAAGGCGTTCAATAAATTGCATCAGTACACTCCGAACTATGCATTCAGCACGTGGTTGTTCAAGATTGCATCCAATAACTGCATCGATTTTATCCGAAAGAAAAAGAAGAATCTTCTTTCTCTAGATAAGCCTTTTGAGGGTAATGATGGTGGTGTTATGACCATGGATGTGCCTTCTGGCACGTTGGATCCGGAAGAAATTTATATACGAGAACAGAAGAAAATTCTGATGCACGGTGTGGTTGAAAAGTTGAAACCACGTTACAGAACACTAGTTGAACTTCGATACTTCAAGGAGTATTCTTACGAAGAGATTGCGCAGGAACTGGATCTTCCTCTAGGCACAGTGAAAGCACAACTTTTCCGTGCGCGCGAATTCCTCTACAATATTCTCAAAAACAGCAAAGAGAAGATTTGAATCCAGAAGAGTCAACTCCCATTTCTTGGGAGATTATCCTCAAGTATTTTGGTGAATTAACAGATACGCAAAAGCAGCAGTTTGCCGCTTTGTATGATGCGTATTTAGAATGGAACACGCAGATTAATGTGGTTTCCAGAAAGGACTTTCATCTGTTTTACGAGCGTCACGTACTGCATTCGTTGGCGATTGCTATGGTTGTCGATTTCGAAGATGGAACTTCCATTCTTGATGTAGGAACTGGCGGAGGTTTTCCTGGAATTCCGTTGGCTATTCTTTTTCCAAACTGTCAATTCCACTTGGTCGATAGCATAGGTAAAAAGATAAAAGTGGCAAATGGCGTTGCCGAAACCATCGGTTTGAAAAACGTGAAAGCAGACCAAGCCAGAATGGAGCAAGGGAGAGAGAAATATGATGTCATTGTCACGCGAGCGGTTGCTCCTATGGCACAGCTAAAGCATTGGCTTGTCGGTAAGTTGAATGCTAAAAGCAAAAAGGCTGTGTCTGGTCTTTTCTGTCTCAAAGGCGGAGATTTGACAGAAGAAATAATTGAAGCAAAGGTGAAAGCCAACCTTTACAACATCAGCGACTTGTTTGAAGAAGAATTCTTCGAGACAAAGAAAGTTGTTTGGGTGCCGAAGTTCTAAAGTTTGTTGAGGCAATATTCCTGAACCCAGTTTGGAACTTGTTTAGAATGCGAAACGATGGTTTTCCCTTCAAAGACCTCTAAAGCCAATTGTGCTTCTTTTCCAGAATTATCCCAAAGAAAGGCGCGGTATGAATTTTCGATAGCACCTTGAAGGTTTTCGAGACTTCTGGTGTAACGGGAAACAATAAGGTCTTCTGGAACAGGATGCCCGCCAGTTTCCACTCTCTGTTTCACACGAGCTACGTTGATCACTGGTGAGACCGTACACACGTAATAGAGATAGATTTTGAAGCCATTCTCTCTTGAGAAATTCATGAAATCGACCTTTGAAGGGTCGGACATAACTGTCTCAAACGTGAATTTTGTGCCTTGAAGGATAAGTTGAGTCCTGATAAAATCAGCAAGCAACGCTGCCTGATACGAATTAACATTTCCTTCAGCCTGAATCAATCCCTTGCTTCCCAATTTAAAGCTGGTTGAAAATCCGCGTTCATCTGCTTTTATCCGCAATGAATGGTTCTCTAGGAAAGAGTCAAGCTTATCCATCGAAAATGAGGAAATTCCAAACTGCTCTAGTTCGATGCCCTTTCCAGAAATAAACGATTTTTCAATCTCGTCAGCATTCACATAAACGCCAACATCAAACGTATTTGCTATCATTTCAAACACGCTGCTTTTTCCAGCACCGTTGGGCCCTGCAAAAATCCTTACCCGTCTGTTTTTAAGATGAGGCGTGTTTACTGACATAAGGTGTGTGGGATTCTCCAACCTTGTCTATCACCTCCTTTGAGCCATCAGGCTGCTCGCAAATGATAGATTCTCCATCGAAATAAGTAATGGCCACATCGTTTGCCTTTGCTTCTTTGATGGCCTTCCTTGAAGCTGCCTCTGCCAATTTAATCAACCTAGGACGGTGTTTAGGCGTATCCTCAATATACGTGAGGTAGTCTGTTTTTTTCTTTTTAGTTGACATGGTCACAAGGTAACTATAATCAAACCGAGTTTGTTGCGGTTAAGCTTGCATCTGCAACTCCAATAGACCTCTATACAATCCGCCATCCTTTGCCAAGAGTTCTTCGTGGCGACCATTTTCCGTAATTTTTCCTTTATCAAGAACCAAAATTCTATCTGCCTTGCGAATGGTAGAAAGTCTGTGAGCAATTACAATCGAAGTTCTACCAACCATCAGTTTATCCAACGCTTCCTGAACAAGTCTTTCCGATTCAGAATCCAACGAACTGGTCGCTTCATCCAAAATGAGGATACGAGGGTCTTTCAAAACAGCTCTGGCAATGGCAACCCGTTGGCGTTGTCCGCCCGAAAGCTGAATACCGCGTTCACCAACAACCGTGTCGTATTTCTCAGGGAAGCCGTCTACAAAAACGTGGGCGTTGGCCTTTTTAGCAGCCGAAATGATTTCTTCCAGCGAAGCGCCAGGTTTTCCGTATTCTATGTTTTCACGAATCGTTCCTCCGAACAGGATTACGTCCTGTGGCACAATCGCCATCTGATTTCTAAGGAACTCCAATCCCATGTCTTTAGAATTGATTCCATCAATCGTAATCGTTCCAGAATCTGGGTTGTAAAAACGCAGTACCATTGATGCTATGGTAGATTTTCCTGAACCTGAAGGGCCTACAAGTGCAATCGTTTCGCCTTGCTTGGCATCAAAACTTACACCGTTTAGAACAGAAATATCTGGCCTGCTCGGATAGCGGAATTGAACATTATCAAATTTCAACGAACCAGAAATGGCGGAAATTTTGGCTGGATTAGTAGCTTCATACGGCTCAGCTTCCTCATCCATAATCTCCAAAATACGTTCGGCTGCACCAATCGCCTTCTGAATTTGTGCGTACATCTCAGCAATTCCACCAATCGAAGCTCCCACGAAAACTGAGTAGAGCACGAACTGAATCAAGTTGCCAAAACTCATTTCGTCCTGATTCACCAATCGGGCGCCATACCAGATTACTCCTACAATAGAACCGAACAAAGCCAAAATGATGAATGAGGCGAAAAAGCCTCTTGCTTTGGCACCTTGAAGTGCCTTTTCAATTATCGACTCTGTGCTTTTTGCATAACGAATACTTTCATACATCTCGTTTGCAAACGATTTTACGTTCGTAATTCCTGACAAGGTTTCTTCCACAATTGTGTTCGAGTCAGCAATTCTGTCCTGCGTTTCCTTCGAAATTCTTCGGATAATTCTTCCAAAGACAACAGCAAACACCGCTACCAACGGTACGACACCCAGCATTACCAAGGTCAGTTCAACAGATGTATAGGCCAAGAAGGCGATTCCACCCACAATTAACATCGACTGTCGCAGAAATTCGGCCACCACAGTTGTGAACGTATCCGACAACATATTGATGTCCGTAGCAATTCGGCTGTTCATGTCTCCCACGCGATTCTGCGAGAAATACGACATTGGCAAACGAATCAGCTTATTGTAGGTGTCTTTCCGAAGGTCGGCCAAAACGTGTTCCGTCACATTCACAAAAAGATAGATGCGGAAGAATGAGAAAATTGCTTGCAGAATGAATACAATAAGGAGAAAGATTGCAATTCGGTCAATGTCGGCTAACATCGCCTCTTCTGCCGTATCGACCATGTCTCCAATCAATTTCGGAAATATTAGAGCCGTTATTCCTGTCAAAAACAAGAAGAAAAGCCCTAGATAGTACTTAAAACGGTGTGGTTGGAAATAACTAAAAAGACGAGAAATCTTCTTAATACTCTCTCCCGAAACTTTTACTTTCGGCAGGTCTTCTGCGTCTAAACGGTCTCTTCTAGCCATATTCGTGGGCAAAGGTATTTGAATGAAACTATTTTGCAGAAGATATGTTTGCACAAATTAAAACGAAGTCTATCTTTGCGCCCCCAAATAAGTAGGAGTTATGAAAAGAACATTTCAGCCATCAAGAAGAAAAAGAAGCAACAAGCACGGATTCCGTAGCAGAATGGCTTCAGCAAACGGACGTAATGTACTTGCGGCTCGTAGAGCAAAAGGAAGAAAGAAACTTACCGTATCTGACGAAAGAGCAGATAAGAAGTAAGCCTTATATAGGTTAGACATTGAAAAGCCTGTTACGCAATGCGTGACAGGCTTTTTCTTTTTTTTAGGGCGTGATCCCGATGAAAAATCGGGGTCTGTCCGCCTCAGGCGGATGTATCTTTTCTTCGTTCCTCAGAAAAGGATACCGCTTCCACCCCTCACGCGGGCCTTTCAATCAAAGTTCAACTGATTTTTTAGGTTCAGCGCAATTTCCTTCGTGGTCAAATTGTGCCCAGTATCAAGTATAATTACTTCGGCCGTTTTGCAATTCTCACCCGAAAGTTTCTTCGCCAACTTTGGGTGAATCACTCGATCCCGTTTTCCGAAAACAAGTATCGGTCTTATCTTATATCGCCAAATACACTTTGGTACCTGATCTATTGATGGTGTGATGTTTTTGAACGTAATCCACGTTTTTAGCACTTTTTCACGTTTAGCGCGTGTTCCCAATTGTGCGGTCACAAACTGGTCGACTTTCTTATCCATCAATCCCAGTTTGGCCAACAATCGGCTTGTGCCAAGAAATGGTTGTGGATAGTCAATGACAAATTCAAACAGCAATTGCCCAATAATCGTGTTGGTCACAAACCAATAAAGCGGATTCACTTTTAGTCCGTCAGGCGCAATCAATAGAAAGCGGTCAATTTTAACTGGGGCCATTTCCACCATTTTCAGCACCATTTTGCCGCCAAGACTGAATCCAACCAGCGAACACTTCTTGGCTCCGGTTTCCTGCATTGCAAAAACCAGTAGCTCGCCAACATCACTTGCCGAAATAGATCTCTTTTTGTTTATCACGGTTTCACCGTGTAGCGGAAGGTCGAAGCTCAGAATTCGCGCATTCGGCCGTAGCGTTTGCGTAAAATGAAGCATTATCTCAGCCTCCTGACCGTAGCCATGAAAGGCTAGCCAAAGTTCATCTCCACTTTCATTGTCCAGATAGCTCCAGTCAACCAATCCAACCTTCAGATTCTTTCGCACCTTCAATGGTAGATAAAATGTTTAAAAGTGAAGCAGATTTGTCCAAATTTCAGGCAGTCAACGCGCTAACTTCGCAGGAATTTGCGTAGTCCAAAAATCAACTGAAATATGCCAAGAGATACTTCAATCAAACACATCCTAATAATTGGTTCTGGGCCAATAGTCATCGGTCAAGCCTGTGAGTTTGACTATGCTGGTTCGCAGGCATCCAGATCCTTGCGCGAAGAAGGAATTGTAGTGACACTCATCAACTCGAATCCCGCCACAATCATGACAGATCCTGTGACGGCTGATAATATTTACCTCAAACCACTCGAACCGAAAAGCATCATCGAAATTCTGGAAGCGCACGATATCGATTGCGTGCTTCCATCGATGGGAGGACAAACTGCTTTGAACCTCGCCATTAAATGCAAGGAAATGGGCATTTGGGCAAAATACAACGTGAGAATGATTGGGGTTGATGTGGAAGCGATTGAAGTGACCGAAGACCGCGAAAAATTCCGAAAACTGATGGGGAAGATTGGCATTCCGATGGCACCTCAGGCAACAGCCAAGTCTTTTCTTGAAGGGAAAGAGGTAGCTCAGAAATTCGGTTTTCCACTTTGCATCCGTTCATCGTTTACGCTTGGAGGAGCAGGCGCAGCGATTGTTTATGAGCAATCTGAATTCGATAATCTCTTGAATCGAGGTCTGCATTTATCACCCATTAAAGAGGTGATGATTGATAAAGCGCTTTTGGGTTGGAAGGAGTTTGAGTTGGAGTTGCTTCGTGATAAGAATGACAACGTGATTATAATCTGTTCCATCGAGAATTTTGATCCGATGGGAATTCATACAGGAGATTCAATCACGGTTGCTCCAGCCATGACGTTGAGCGATAAGACCTATCAGCGAATGCGCGATATGGCCATTCACATGATGCGCTCCATTGGGAATTTCGCTGGCGGATGCAATGTTCAGTTTGCGGTAAGTGATGATGAAAAAGAAGACATCATCGCCATTGAGATTAATCCACGTGTGAGTCGTTCTTCGGCCTTGGCTTCAAAAGCAACGGGTTATCCTATTGCTAAGATTGCTGCCAAGTTGGCCATCGGCTATCATTTGGATGAACTTCAAAACCAGATTACAAAAACGACATCTGCCTACTTCGAACCGACCTTGGATTACGTAATTGTCAAAATTCCACGTTGGAACTTCGATAAATTCAAAGGTTCAGATAGACGACTTGGCCTACAAATGAAGTCGGTAGGTGAGGTAATGGGAATTGGTCGCACGTTCCAAGAAGCGTTGCAAAAAGCTTGTCAATCGCTCGAAATCAAACGAAACGGACTTGGCGCTGATGGCAAGGAACTCAAAAATCAAGATCAGATTCTTGACAGCTTGAAAAATGCAAGCTGGAACCGATTGTTCCATATTTATGATGCCTACAAAATGGGCATCCCAACCAAAACAATTCAGAAAATTACGCGCATCGACCCTTGGTTCTTAGAGCAGATTCACGAGTTGATTGAATTGGAGAATCAGATTCAAACCTTCAAATTGGAAGACCTTCCAAGGGCCTTGCTGTATGAAGCGAAGCAAAAAGGATACGCAGACAGGCAAATTGCCCATCTGTTAAATTGCTGGGAAAGCGAGGTGTTCAAGAAACGTCAGGATTTCAATATTCAGCGTGTTTATAAACTGGTTGATACCTGTGCAGCTGAGTTCCCAGCACAAACTCCTTACTACTATTCTACGTTTGAGGAGCGCAACGAAAGTGTTGTGACTGACAAAAAGAAAATCGTTGTGCTTGGTTCAGGTCCGAACCGAATCGGCCAAGGAATTGAGTTCGATTACTGCTGTGTTCATGGAGTTTTGGCAGCCAAAGAATGTGGTTATGAAACCATCATGATTAACTGTAATCCTGAAACGGTTTCAACCGATTTTGATGTGGCCGATAAACTCTATTTTGAACCTGTTTTCTGGGAGCATATCTACGACATCATCCTTCACGAAAAACCAGAAGGTGTGATTGTTCAGCTTGGTGGACAAACGGCCTTGAAGTTGGCTGAGAAATTGGAACGCCACGGAATCAAGATTATCGGAACGGATTTCAAATCACTCGATTTGGCAGAAGACCGCGGACGGTTCTCCGAACTTTTGAAAGAGAACAACATTCCTTATCCAAAATTTGGAGTGGCGGAAGATGCCGAAACCGCTTTAAAGGTCTGCAAAGACCTCGGTTTTCCATTGCTAGTCCGTCCGTCATACGTTCTCGGAGGTCAGAATATGAAGATTGTAATCAACGAGCAAGAACTTGAAAGTCACGTGGTCAATCTTCTCAAAGATATTCCTGGAAACAGGATTCTATTGGATCATTTCCTAGAAGGTGCAATTGAAGCAGAAGCCGATGCCATTTGCGATGGAGAAGACGTTCAGATTCTTGGAATCATGGAACACATCGAGCCAGCTGGAATCCATTCGGGCGACAGCTATGCGCTGCTTCCTTCTTTCGATTTGAGCGATAATGTATTGGAGCAAATCGATAGATACACTCGAGTTATCGCAATGAAATTGAATACGATTGGACTGATCAATATTCAGTTTGCTGTGAAGGATGAAATCGTCTACATCATTGAAGCCAATCCACGGGCATCCAGAACGGTTCCATTCATCGCGAAAGCATATCGCGAGCCGTATGTGAACTACGCCACCAAGGTGATGATGCGCGAAAAAAAGTTAAAAGACTTTAAATTCAATCCGTATAAAAAAGGCTACGCAATTAAGATTCCAGTATTCTCGTTCGATAAATTCCCGAACGTAAACAAGGAATTAGGGCCAGAAATGAAATCAACAGGCGAAGCAATTCGCTTCATTGATGACCTCAACGATGAGTTCTTCCGCGAGATTTATTCGGAGCGTAACCTTTATCTTAGCCGATAGAATTTGAAGTCATGTCAAACGTCAGAGATGAAATATTGAAAGAAACGGAAGGACTGCCTGATGGTGTTCTTCGCCAAATTCTTCAATTTGTGAGGTTTCTGCGTTCAGGCCGTTCGTCTGTTGCAGATGGACTAGAAAGCGAATCGGTAAAACATGATGAGGAAGTGGATGAATTCACCAAAAAGAGGTTGGTTGAACAGGCACTTAGAGCGGAGGAGGAGATAAAGGCCGGAAAATGGATATCACCAGAAGAGGCTCGGGCTCAGATGATAGGCCATTTAAGGAAGTGAAGCAGGTAAGATATATGCCAAGCGCACTTGAACGCTTGACTGAAATTTTGGACTTCTATCAGAAGAAACTATCGGAAGACCAATTGACCGAACTGCTTATCCAGACCCTGGATCGAGCAGATTCTTTGGCGCACAGTTATAATCAGGGTCAAATTGAACCCACCCTTGAAGATCTGAGTTTTGGACACAGGCGTATCGTGGAAGGTCACGTTAAAATCATTTACATAATTGATGGAGAAGTCGTAACGGTCATAGACTTCTTTGACAGTCGCATGAATCCTAAAAAAGTTAAACATTGATTTTTCTTAACGAACAGTTGTTAGACCACGTGGTCATTTGTGAACTCGTAAATTGCGCGCTCAAATGACAGGCGTACTCAAAACCATACTTATTATCGTAGTTATTTACTACGCATGGAAGATGCTTTTCAGGCTTTTCTTTCCCGTTATCGCCAAAAAAGTGGTGAATAAGGCGCAGCAAGCCATGGAAGACCGAATGCGTCAGGCGCAGCAACGGCAATCAGGTTATTCATCAGCTGGGCACGAAGGTGACGTGATTATTCAGAAAGGTGCAGAAAAGAGAAACCCAGGAGGCGTTTCCGATTCAGACGGTGAGTATGTCGAGTTTGAAGAAATCAAAGACTAGAAGCTCGAATGATCTCATTATTAATTTATGGTTCTCCGTTTTTTTACAATTCGTTTTATGTCAAACAGAACATTCGTCCTCTAACAGATTCGGCAAGTTGCGAATCCCCCTTAAAAAGGGGGTGGCATCCGCTGCAAGCGGGTGACGGGGGATTTAGCTGCGGTAAAACGCAAAATCACACCTTAATTCAACATAATGGATAAATTGAAAAAAATACTTCCGCATATTTCGGTCTTAATCGCTTTTGCTGGAATTTCTCTGGTATATATGAGTCCGCTTTTGCAGGGCAAGGAGCTGTTCCAATCCGATATTGTCAACTTCCTCGGTATGAGCAAAGAAATTGTTGATTTCCGCGATGATACGGGCGAAGAAGCGCTTTGGACAAACTCCATGTTTGGAGGAATGCCTGCCTATCAGATATCGGTATTGTACCCCAACAATTGGAGTCAAAAGATTCTCAAAGTCCTCAATCTCGGTATTCCGAGACCCGCCAATTACATTTTCCTGATGCTGGCTGGCGTGTATTTTATGTTCTTGATGATGGGCGTTGGATGGCGTTATGCGCTAATCGGTTCGGTCGGATTCGCCTTTGCTAGTTATTCGGTCATTATTCTTGAAGCTGGGCACAATTCCAAAGCGCATGCGATGGTTTTTATGGCGCCAGTTATCGGTTCCATTCTCCTTACTTATAAAGGACGATATCTCTTGGGCGCGGCCTTGCTGGCGTTTTTCCTCTCGTTAGAGATTGCTGCAAATCACCTTCAGATAACGTATTACCTCTTGCTTGTCGTTCTCATTTTGGGAGCGGTTAAATTGGTTGATGCCATCAAAAAAGGAGAGTTGCCGAATTTCGCTAAAGCCACTGGCGTGATGGTGGTGGCCGCTTTGATTGCGGTTGGCCCGAACATTTCAGCACTTTGGACCACTGCCGATTATGGCGCAGAAACCATGCGCGGCAAATCAGAATTATCATCTCAACAGGAAAGTTCAGGTCTAGATAAGGACTATGCTATGCGTTGGAGTTATGGAGTAGGAGAGACATTCACATTGCTGATTCCGAACTTCATGGGCGGTTCATCACAAGGTAGTTTGGACGAAAAGTCGAACTCCTATGAAACCATGGTCGATAAAGGCATTCCGAAAAACCAAGCGAAGGAAATCATCTCCAATCTCCCTCTTTATTGGGGAACACAGCCTTTTACCTCTGGACCAGTTTATTTAGGAGCAGCCATTTGCTTTCTCGCCATGCTAGGTTTTCTGGTCATCAAAACGAGCAATCGTTGGTGGCTTTTGATTGCTTTCATCCTGTCTATCATGCTTTCTTGGGGACACAACTTTGCGGTTTTCTCTGATTTCTTCTTCTACTATGTGCCCGGTTACAATAAGTTTCGAGCCGTTTCCATGACCTTGGTTATTGCTCAGTTGATTCTACCCATTGCCGCAGTTCTTGGCTTGAAGGAATTTTTGGAAATGACCGACAAGCAGGCGATGAAGAAAAACCTGATGATTGCTACTGGTGTGGTCGGTGGTATTTGTCTTTTGTTTATAGGAATGTCAGGCACATTCTTCGATTTCTCGTCTGCCAATGATGCCCAATTGACGCAGGCAGGATTCCCAGATTGGTTGGTGGCTGCGTTATTGGATGATAGAGAATCGCTCTTACAATCGGATGCCATGCGGTCACTTTTCATCGTGCTATTAACGGCTGCACTTCTCTTTGCGAGCATGATGGGTAAGTTGCAAGCAAAGGTTGCGGTGCTGTTAATTGGGGTGATTACACTCTTCGATCTGATTCAGGCTGACAAGCGCTACTTGGATAACGATGATTTTGTAAGTGCTAAGAAGAACAAAAGCGCGATTTCTCCAACTGCGGCAGATCAGCAGATTCTTCAGGATCCAGACCCGAATTTCAGAGTGGTGAATTTGGCTGCAAATACGTTCAACGATTCCAAAACGTCCTACTACCACAAATCAATTGGTGGTTATCATGGGGCCAAATTGAAGCGCTACCAAGAGTTGATTGATTCGTGCATTAGCAAGACCAATTTGGCAGTTTTGAACATGCTGAACACCAAATATTTCATCACGCCTGATAAAGAAGGTCGCCCTTCTGTAAGAAGGAATCCGTTGGCATTGGGTAATGCTTGGTTTGTTGATGAATTGAAAATGGTTGAGAATGCAGATGAAGAGCTGGCTTCGCTTTCAGATGCCAATTTCAATCCTGAGAAATTGGCGGTAATCGACAAGCGTTTCTCCGATCAATTGATTGGTTTTCAGCCATCATTTGATAGTACTGCCAGCATTTATTTCTTGGAGTACAAACCCAATTACTTGAAGTACGAGACAGAAGCCTAAAAAGAGCAGCTAGCCGTTTTCTCTGAAATTTATTTTGCCAATGGTTGGAACGCTTATGTTGATGGAGAACTCCAACCACATTGGCGTGCAAACTACGTTTTGAGAAGCATGCGGATTCCTGCTGGTAATCACGAAGTTGAATTCAAATTCGAGCCTCAGGTTTACTATACGGGAGAGAAGATGTCGCTAGCGGGTTCTATTCTACTCGTTCTGTTTGTGATTGGTGGAGTGGTTGCAGATGCCCGTTCAACAAAAGCCGTGTAACCTTGAAAAAGGTTCTCATCATCACGTACTACTGGCCGCCAAGTGGTGGAGCGGGAGTACAGCGATGGCTGAAATTCGCTAAGTATCTTCCTGAATTCGGCTACGAAGTTCATGTTCTGACTGTCAGACCAGATCGAGCGACTTACCCACAACGGGATGATTCGCTACTGAAACAGGTTCCTGAAAACGTGACGGTGCATTGCACAGATGCTTCCGATCCGTATGCCATCTATTCGATTTTCGGCAAAGGTGCGCCTTCTAGTGGGTTTGCAAACGATGATGTTTCTGGTTTCAAAGGCTTAATCAAAACCCTGGCTCGGTTTGTCCGCGGTAATTTTTTTATTCCCGATCCTCGGAAAGGTTGGAATCGTTTCGCTATTAAAAAGGCGAATGAGTTGATTGATTCGTTGGGAATTGATACAGTCGTAACCACGTCTCCGCCACATTCAACTCAGTTAATTGGTCTTGAGTTGAAGAGAAAAAAGAACATCCGATGGATTGCTGATATGCGTGATCCGTGGACAAAAATCTACTACGTTTCGGAGTTGCTTCAGACCAAATGGGCTCAAAACAGGAATTCCAAATTGGAGCGAGCGGTTTTGGAAAATGCTGACAAGGTTGTAACCGTTAGCCACACGTTGGCAGACGAATTCTGTGAACTCGCACTAGGTTTGAAGCGAGAAAATGTG
>JBDNJH010000230.1:0-3891 GCA_041687875.1 Flavobacteriales bacterium
CCCAGGTTGTTCTGATGAACACGAACGAAAAGAGCTCGTTGATTTCATTGAATCCGAAGGGTTGAAACCAATA
This sequence comes from Flavobacteriales bacterium, assembly GCA_041687875.1. Taxonomy (GTDB): domain Bacteria; phylum Bacteroidota; class Bacteroidia; order UBA10329; family UBA10329; genus UBA10329. The sequence goes on from JBDNJH010000230.1 coordinate 74, forward strand.
AAACTGCTAAACACGCATTGCCACATTGACCATGTTTTGGGCAATAAATTCTTAGCTGAGAAATACAAGTTGGGTTTGGAGATGCACAAGTTGGATTTGCCTGTTCTAAATGCGGTGCCGAACTATGGGAAAAATTTCGGTTTTGACACTGGCGAAATGGTTCAGCCGTCAGTCTTCTTAGAGGAAGGCGAGTTGAGTTAAAATACTGTTCGTTCCCGGGCATTCTCCAGGCAGTCTTTGTTTCTACCATGTTCCATCCAAACAGGTTATTTCTGGCGATGCTTTAATCTACTCCCACCACTTGAGCGGGTTCAGCTTTTTGAAACTGCTTTCTGGGTCGTCTCTTGGGCCGAATGGCTTTGTCGTTTTACGAATACTTTGAACGATGTGCAGGATGATACCGCAGAACGAAATGTCAGACGAGTTTTCTTCCTCTTCCCAACTACGAGATAGATTTCTTAGTTGCATCTATATTTCACTTTATTAAGGCTGATTAAACCATCACTCTTTGGAGGCGTCTATACTTCATCAATCAACAACCAGACATGAAAATGAATTCAAAAATCATCCAAACCATTTTTCTGGCAACACTAGCGCAGTCCACTTTTGCGCAACTTTCTCCGGTAATAACCTGCTGGCAACAAAACACGACCGAAATCGGTTTTGCCGATGCGTTGACCAATGTGCAAGCCGTAAACTACTCTGAAACTTACGCTTATGTAAAGACTGAGGACATTCCTTTTTGGATACCCATTGTGTATGATTGGCCTAACAATCCTTGGTTTGCGGTTCCAATGAATTATCAATTCAGATTCCGGTTGAACCCTACACCGAATGTTGGTCCCGAAACCAAAACAGGTTATGGCCACATTGGCCTTTGGAAAAACGGATGTTCGATCTATAATCCTAAGGATGCAAAGAGTTTTGAGGCAGAAGAAGTTTGGTTTCAGAATGCGTGGTACTGGGAGCACTTGCTTGGCGAAACCTTTGACCATTGTTTAGGGCACCCAAATGGTTCTGGAGAGTACCACACCCACGTAAGCCCAGCTTGCCTCTACGATATTGAAGACAGCCTTCAGGTTTCGCCTTTAGTTGGCTATGGATTTGACAACTATCCCATTTATGGAGGCTACGGATACGAAGATCCTATGGATACCACTTCGGCCATCGTGAGAATGAAAAGCAGTTATCGTCTCAGAAATATTACTGACAGAACAGTTTTACCTGATGGTACTGTTTTACCTGCAAATCAATATGGCCCAGCAATCGGCCCTCATTATTCCACAAGTGCTAATGCTTCTTTAGATGACAGTCCTTTAGCGGCTCCTTTAGGTACATATATGGAAGACTACGAATATGTGGAAGGCTTGGGCGATTTAGACATACATAATGGGAGGTTCTGCATCACAACAGATTATCCAGAAGGCATGTACGCCTATTTCACTACGCTTGATTGGGTTACGGATATTTACGGAACTGGCATCAAACCAGTCTTTCCATTTGTGATTGGAACAGCCTATTATGGTGAGGTTTATGCAATGGACGGCAACACAGGACCCAATTCTGGCTTTGTGGAAATTACTGAGCCCGTGACACCGTATGTATACACGGTTGCATCGATTATGGAAGAAGAAAGTTCGCTTGAAATAAACATCTACCCAAACCCGGTTTCCGACTTATTAAACATTCAAGTTAATGGTGGCAATCCGTCAGAAGCAATAGTGGCCTCAGTTTACAACGTCAATGCTGCGTTGGTAAATAGATTTACGATTGTTCCGGGAATCATCAACAGCTATAAAGTTGGTAATCTGGCCAATGGCATCTACTATTTACAAGTTAGAACAAGCACAAACCTTATGACACATAGATTGGTGGTTACCAAATAGCATTAACGATGAAAGAACTCTTTTTATCTCTGGCCCTTCTATTGAGTTACTCGGCTTTTTGCCAAAACACGGTAGGACTGATTGATTATCAATTTGGCAATTTGGATGGCTACGTGCTGTTTTCGCCAATGCCCTCAACAGAAACATTTCTGATTGATAAATGTGGCGAGAAAGTGCACGATTGGAACACAAGTACGTATCGGCCTGCACTTTCAGCCTTTCTTTTAGAAGATGGTTCTCTAATAAGAACCGGCAAGTTTAACAACCCCGATTTTGATGAAGGAGGAAGTGGCGGAATCATTGAGCGTTTCGATTGGAACGGGACACTTACTTGGAGTTTCATCCTTTCTGATGAGAACAACTGCCTACATCACGACATCCATGTTTTGCCCAACGGCAATATCGTTTGCATTGTTTGGGATAAGTACTCGAAAGCCGAAGCTGTTGCAAACGGAATGAATCCAGCATACCCGAATCCGTACATCTGGAGCGAGAAAATTGTTGAATTGCAGCCCGTTGGTACAAATGAAGCTGTAGTGGTTTGGGAATGGAAGCTGTGGAATCATCTTGTTCAGGATTTTGATGCATCAAAACCCAACTTTGGTGTAGTTGCAGACCACCCAGAATTGGTTGATTTGAACTATTTTCCAAGTCAGGCCAATGGCCCCGATTGGGTTCATCTTAATTCTGTTGATTACAATTCAGCGCTCAATCAGCTTTTGGTCAGCTCACACACCTTCAATGAGGTTTGGATAATCGACCACAGTACTTCTACAAGTGAAGCCGCAAGTAATTCGAGCGGTAATTCTGGCAAAGGTGGCGACCTACTTTACCGCTGGGGTAATCCGCAGACATACGATAGAGGAAACCCGACCACCAAAGAACTTTACGCACAGCACCATGCAACTTGGATTCCTACTGGATATCCAAACGAAGGAAAAATCCTCGTGTTTAATAATGGACTAATGCGTCCGGGAACATTTTCGTCTGTTGACATGATTGACCCGCCTTTTGATGGTTCATACAATTACTCAATCGGTTCGAACACGGCCTTTTTACCCAACGAGCTCTTTTGGACTTACACAGCCGACCCTCCGTCTGATTTTTACAGTAGCAACATTTCGGGGGCTTATGCCTTGGAAAATGGTTCCTTCTTAATAGCTGATGGTCGTGCCGGAAAGTTTTTTGAGGTTAACGCCAATGGCGAAACTGTTTGGGAATACATCAATCCGATTACCAGTTCGGGTATTGCAGCGCAGGGTTCCGTTCCGGCAAACAACTTGGTTTTTCGTGCAAACTTCTATCCTCCAACCTATGCCGGTTTTGACGGTCAAAATCTCGTTTCAATGGGAGAGATTGAACTGAACCCAACCATTCCATCCGTTTGTGATATTGTTCAAAGCACAGCAGAACCTAATGGTCGAGAAAGCAGCGTTTCAATTTATCCCAATCCTACTTCTGGTCTTCTAAACATTGATTGTAAAGGCTTAAACCCCATCAGAATTGTATTGACAGATTTGTTCGGAAAAACCATTCTCATGGCAGAGAACAAAACCCAATTGGACGTTTCATTTCTACCTCATGGCGTTTATTCTCTTTCTCTTTACTTCTCGGACAACGAGTTGAAAACGGTTAGAGTTGTGAAGTGATTTTGCTTCTTAAAGCCTTCACTTAGATTCAGGTTTTGCGTTCCCTATCTTCGCGGCCATGAACCTTAAGAAATTCACATTCAACCCGTTTCAAGAGAACACCTATGTGCTTTGGGATGAAGAAAAGAACTGCGCCATATTAGACCCAGGTTGTTCTGATGAACACGAACGAAAAGAGCTCGTTGATTTCATTGAATCCGAAGGGTTGAAACCAATAAAACTGCTAAACACGCATTGCCACATTGACCATGTTTTGGGCAATAAATTCTTAGCTGAGAAATAC
>JBDNJH010000231.1:0-12080 GCA_041687875.1 Flavobacteriales bacterium
AATCTGGTTACTGTTTATCATGTGTTGCAGTGCCTGTGTTTCGGTCTCTTCATCAACCGTTCCATTTGCCGCCACCATGGTCCAAATATGATGACTGTATTGCTGCACATAGTATGGATGACATTCCATTTTTTGGGCAATACGCTGGGCTGCTTCCTCCGTAACGGATTTTCCTGTGGAGGCAAAGCGCTCAACAATGAACGGAATCCAATCGGCCTCGCTGATTTTTTTCAAAAAATGAAATTCCCCAAAACGATAGAAAGGACGGGCGCGTTTGCTGAACATTTCGGTCATCATGTTGCGCTTGCTCCCATAGAGGCAATAGGTGGTATGCGTGTGTTGTTGCCAAACCGAGCGTAGCAGTTTTTGAAACGGCATGGCTTCGGTGAATGAACCAATGTTCTGAAATTCATCCATGCAGATAACGGGGCGAAGACCACGTTTTGCGGCAAGTTTTTCGGGCAAGGCAAGAATTTCCTCTGGGAAATCGCGGGTGGCCTGCATGTCCATTCCCAACTTGAACTCATTTTCTGGCGAGAATGAAACAGAAATGAAGGGAACGAGCCGCTGTGCCACCTCCTTTATATCAGCCATCACTTCCTCCCATTTTCCGCCCATCGCCTTCAAAACCGTTTCAGTATAAATTCTAAAAAAATCTTCTTCGGAACGGATGGCAAACAGGTCGATGTGGCAGAAGCGGTAGTTACTGTCGGCCTCCATCATTTCCTTGCCTACCCGCTTGACCAAAGATGATTTGCCCCATCTTCTTGGCGAAATAAGGATGGTGTTTACGCGATTAGAAATGTTCGTAGAGAGTTGTTTCCGATCGCTGTCTCGGTCGGTAAATGCCAACGCTGTAGCCAGCTTGCCATAAGCAAAAGGAGAGTCTTCCATGGTTTTATATTATCCATCAAAGTTAGTAAACAACTCTTTACTAAACAACTCTTTACTAAACGATTGTTTACCTCAATGGAGTCCGCAGAAACACAACGGTTCCGGTCGCCTCGCCAGCTTCGTTTTTCTTATCAATAATCTCCACTCCAATCTTGTGAATGTTCTCTACGTTGAGCAAATTGAGGCGTGAAGACGATGCCTCGTTGGCAAACGAACGGTGCTTTTTGGAGCGTAATTCTCCAGCTTTTTCTCGGCCCACTCCGTTGTCGTCAATTTTCACTTCAAGCATAGATTCATTCTCCAATAACGAAAGTGAAACCGATAGTTTTTTTCCTCCTTTTTTATGAAGCAGCCCGTGTTTCACGGCATTTTCCACGTATGGCTGAATGAGCAACGATGGCACCTCCACCTTTTTAGAATCAATCATGTCAGCGACTTCTATCTTATATTGGAAATCATCGCCAAAACGCACCGCTTCCAATTCTAAATAAAGGCTGATAAGCTCCATTTCTTTATCAAGCGTAATCGTGTTTTGGTCGCTGACATCCAAAATGGAACGCATGAGGTCGGAAAAGCGACTCAATACTTCGTTGGCCTTTTCGGTCTTTCCCAGCGTGAACAATCCTTGAATAGAATTGAGCACATTGAACATGAAATGCGGGTTCATTTGTGCTCGCAATGCGGTAAGTTGAGACGAACGCAAATCCTCCATCAACTTAACGTGCTGCAACTGCTGTTGATTCTGCTGTTTGATGTACCGAATCCTCAACAGGAAAACCACACTGACAACGGCCACAAGTAGCAATGCCATGGCCAGATAGAACGGCCACGTGACATACCACGGTTTTGCAATGCTAAATTGCAATTGCAACGGCTCGGCACTTTGCGTTCCATTGGCATCAACGGCAAAAACCTCCAACGAATAATTTCCTGGCGGAAGTGCGCGAAAACGAATGGTGCTGCCATTGGCATTCATATCAAAATCGTCCATCAATCCGCCCAAACGGTATTTGAAATTAATATGTCCGCGACTTCGGGTGGAAACACCACGCAACTGAATTTCGAGGTCGTTCTCATTGTGTTTCAGATTCAGAATTTCTTGCGATGAGTGCTCAACGCCATTCACATTCAGCCTCCTTATCAGAACTTTTGGAGGCAAGATTGGTCGTTGCTGATCAAGCGGCAAAGCATACAAACCGTTGAAGGTTGCCAACCACAATTGACCATCCGAAAAAATAATATCGCGTAGGTCGGTTGATGGAAGCCCTTCGCTTGCGCCACATCGCTGCCAATTTTCGGTCTGAAAATCAAGGCAGAGAACCGCATTGGAAAGCATGACGAACAACTGCGTTTTTGAAACCGCCAACCGCCTCACCGTGGCCGCTTGCCTAAGCTTCTCTGGAATGATCAGCCATCGCTCGAATTTTCCATTGTTGAAAACGGCAATGCTGTCATTTCTATCGGATAGGAAAACGCGGTTTTCAGTGTTTGAAATACCCAGTCGAATTGGTCTTTCAAGTTCAATTGGAGAGCCATTTACATCAACTCCTGAACTCGAAATGGCCCACATGCGGTTTTCAGAATCATGAAATGATCGGTAGAACGCCTTGCCTTTAGTCGGTTCAACTTGGACAGGCTCTCCGAATCGGGTTCCATCGTAATCAACATCCCGCAAATTCAGCGCATCAACCACCATCAAACTTTTCAATCCGACAGAAATACTTTTGACATTTCCTGAGAGCTTATCCAGCAGATTCAAGTTCATATCGAGCAGATATAGGTCGCCAAAAGCCACCAAAATGCGCCCGTTTGTCGTGTCAATTTCAAGTGCCTCGCTTTCTCTGGAATTGTCTGCATGAAACGTGGCCACAAGTCCCTTATCAGGATGAATCATCACCAACATTCCGCTGTTATCACTTGCCACCAAATTTCCGTTCGGAAGCTTTCTAACACGATTGAACCGCTCGGTTGGCAAACCATCTGGCTCTTTGCCATATCGCCTGAGATTCAAATTCGGAATCACACGAACGCCATCCGTAAGCGTAGAAAACCATGTGGCTCCATCCTTGGCCTCCAGCACATCCGAAACGGGTTCGCTCGGAAAAAACCATCGTTTGGCCTCTACGAGATACGCCCCATCGTAGGTCAAAATCCACGTTCCAGCAGAGGTTGTCCGCACGCCATTTATCCTTGGGAAAGGACCTTCTTTTCGCTTCAGACCGTTGGCAATGGTTTCTTGTCCGTTGTTGGTCAGTCGTTTCACATTTCCTGTGATGTGATAAAACCAATGATTGCCCGAAGAGCTTGCATTCAGACTGTACGTTGGGCCGCCTGTTGCCTGCACCACTTTTCCACTCGGAAGGGCCTTTATTCCAAACGAGGTTTGAACGTATCGCGACCACGCATTCCCGTAGATTTTTTCGTCTTTCTCGGCTTTGTAAATCACCGAAACAGAATTTTCAATAGGCAAATAAAGAATCATCTCCTTTTTAGTGAGGAAGAGAATCGAATCGCCTTCGTGCTGGATATCAATGATGCGGCCTGTAAAATGGGGTGAGATGAGCGTATCGTTCCACATGCGCTCATAATTGGCGCAGAACAGCTGTCCAGCAAAATTCATCGACCAAATAGTTCCCAACGCATCTTGCACCACCATGCTGCGATCTGGCGCAAATGAACCGTCATTCTGCAAGGTGTTCAGCCACAGCCCATCGTAATGAACAAGCCCTTCGGAAGTACCCATCCACATCACGCCCAGGTCGTCTTCCATCAGGTCGTAAACCTTGAGCGATGGCAGACCCTGTTCGTGGTTCAGCACCCAAAAAGAGGGATGCTGTGCCATTGCGAACAGCGGAAAAAGGAGAAAAGAAAAACCGAGGAAACGTCTCACGCGGTCAAAGAAAGGAATAACGAAATGAGTTTTAAGCGAGTTGTTGGTCGATAGGCGTACCATTCATGAATCAAGAACGACCATTCATGAAATGGTTGCATCAAACGACTTCTCTGCTCCATAGCTTTGACTCCAATCTTAAAAAGAAGACGTATGAAAACATCATTTTTAACCCTTGCCGCAGTGGCACTTTTGCTTGCTGGTTGCAGCAAACAAGAAATTACAGAGAACATTTCTGATGGCACAAGCTTAGTGGCAACGCCAACGAATGGACTTGCTCGATTAGGCCGTGCAGGCAATCAACCTTCAGTAAAATTCAAGAACAACCGAATTGTTATTGGATTGAACAATACCAAGACTGATGAGGAAGTTCCGTTAGATGAACTTTTAGCAGACGGTGGCGGAACGGTTGTTCTTACAAACAATGAAACAACCCCTCCAACCATCATTCAATTACCATTGACGAATAACGGAAACGAAAATCAGCGTTACCGAACGCCACAGTTTGAGCTTTCGGCTACGATGGAAAATGAGCTTTTCGATATTGAAATTCAAGGTGCGGATGGAAGTTATTTGTGGGGCGCAAGCATTTTTATGAGAGAAGATGGAAAAGCGGTTGAAAACGACCCAGAATTGGCGCGCGCTAGAGTAAAAGAAGTGAACAACCCTGAGGAGTTGAAGCTGGTTTTGGTCACAATGGACGACCCAACCGAACAAATATCAAAAGTGAAATTTGTTCCAAGTCCTGCGTTTGAAAACCCAGATGATCCAACCGTTTTGACACAGGGCGAAACCGTTGTACTGAACAAAAGCCACGTTAACTCAAACCTTGGACTTGCTAGATGGACTGGAAGAACTGGCCGTGGAAGTAGTGCCCATCTTGATGGCGAAACTTTTCTGTTGTCGAATAACACGTACGGAGTTCCGTTTTTGACGGAGGAAACGAATGCACAAATCATCGGTAAATACAGCGTTTCGGTTGATTTGTCAGGCGAAACAAGTATTGTCTTAAGCGATGAGCCAGAAATTCTTGGCTCGCGATTGGGAAGTACTTCGTTTGGAGAGCAATGGCAATTGGAGATTGCAATTGCCGACCTTGGTGATTGGGTAGAAACCGTAAACTACGTTTTCACAGCTGGCGAAGGGCCGTCTCCTTTGGTTGCTGAACTTCCAATGCAATTGACCAGAACAGAAGGAAACCTTCGGGTTTACACATCGGCTAAGTTTTCATTCAACGGAAATCCGACTGGGTTCAACTATGGCGGAATTGTATATCAGTTCGGAACTGGAACTCGCTCTAGTGCTGGGCGTGCACACACCAAGGCCGAACTTCTTTAAGCGCGAAATTGTTAAAGCAGAAAGCCCAGAACAGCAATGCTGTTCTGGGCTTTCTTTTTGTGTTAAATAGGACTATTCAGCTCTCGTCTTAGACTTTGGATTGTTCTTTTCCTCGGACTCCTGTTCTTTTTTCTCAGCCTTCAATAAAGAACCAAGAATTTCTGCCGACAGCTTATAGAAATTACCGCCAATGATATGGTTCATGTCGCTTTCCGTTCTAGGAAATTCTGAAGACGCCAGACCTCCGCTAATTGCCTTTCCATCCTTATCCAAAACGCTGTAATGAACAGCCGCAACACGCATTGGGTCGATGAAAGCATTTTCGGGGTCGCTCAAATCCATTTTCACATCCAACTGATTGATGAAAATGAAGCGATTGAAGCCATAAGTAGCGTGGAGTTCGTGTAACACATCTGCACTTTTCAGCTTGGCGCTCATGTATCGCTCCACCACTTGTCGTTCGGCAACTACATGACCATCACGCACGCCAACTTCCCGTTTTGGAGCAGGCTCTTGAACCTTTTTCTTCTTTCCGTTTTCTCCTTTTTCCTCCACAACAGGAACAGGTAGAAAATCGTAGCCCAGCACTTCATAAACATTCACCAACTCATCATGCTTTAGGCTGTCGGAAGAGTGGAATGAGGCCGTTTCCATGCTGTCTTTCAGCGCAGATCTCAGGCTGAGTTGGATTTCATTTCGGAAACGATGGTAAACCTCATCCTTGCTCATTTGGTTGACCGTGGTAAGGTCGCGCATGATGTCGCAGTAGAAGAGTTTTTCCTCGAAGGGGATGATGAGGACTTTGGTCTTTTCCGTACTGTCCAGTTCGGTTTGCGCAAAAGAGAAAAATGGTGAAAAGAGAAGAAGAACCAAAGCAAGGCCGCAAGTTGCGTCATGCTGAACTCGCTTCAGCATCTGTTCAGACCCTTGAATCTGCCTGAGGCGGACAGGGTGACTGTGCATCTGAGTGATATTTGAACGGAATTTCAAGCCCTACTTAAAGAAATGCTTGTAAATATCGTTTCCGTTTGCGAAGAGTAACAAGGAAAACAGTAGAACCATTCCCACAACCTGAGCCACTTCCATCACCTTTTCGTGTGGCTGGCGGCCGGTAATCATTTCATACAAAAGAAACATGACGTGACCGCCATCCAAAGCTGGAATAGGCAGAATGTTCATCACGGCCAAAAGGATACTCAAAAATGCTGTGATGTTCCAGAAGTGATTCCAATCCCACGTGGTTGTAAAGATGCTTCCAATGGTTAGGAAACCACCCAAACTTTCGTAGCCTTTGTTCTTTGGAGAGAAGAGCAATTTCAACTGCTTCACGTAGTTTACCAAGGTTTGGCCAGCCTTTTCAATTCCCTTCGGCAAACTTTCGAAGAAGCCGTATTTGAGTTCTTCCAATTCGAAAAACTCAGCCAAATCGCCTTTCGGATAAACACCCAAAAGCCCATCCTCAGGAACGGAAACAGCAATGCTTTTTGCTTCGCCATCGCGCAGCACATTCACATTCACTTCTTGTCCTTTGAATTCCTGTAAAGCAGTTTTGAACGCATCGAAATACATGATGCTGTTGTCATTGAGCCCAACAATTTGATCGCCCTTCACGAAACCAGCTGCTTCGGCAACAGAGCCAGGAGCAAATTTCTCAACGTAAAATGGAATTCGAACCGAAATCAATCCTGGAGCTTTAATCAGTTCACTCATCATTCCTTCAGGAATTTGCACATCAACAATCTGACCATCTCGGTCGACCTGAATGGTTTTTACATCATTGAGGATAATCTCCATTGGCACTTTTGAGAAATTCTCAACTTCTTTGCCATCAAGCGTTATGATCTTATCGCCATTGCGCAGACCAATTTCTTGGCCCAGCGAATCGACCATAATTCCGTAGGTCACATTCTTGGTAGGCAGGTAGGTTTCGCCATAAACGAACAGTACCATCCAGTAAATCAGCGCAGCGAGGATTACGTTCACAGTCACACCACCAATCATTACAATCAGTCGTTGCCAAGCTGGTTTGGAGCGGAACTCCCAGTCTTCGGCAGGTTTTGCCATTTGCTCCTTGTCCATGCTCTCATCAATCATGCCCGCTATTTTCACGTAGCCGCCTAGGGGAAGCCAACCAATTCCGTACACGGTATCGCCAATCTTCTTCTTAAAAAGAGAGAAATATGGGTTGAAAAAGAGGTAGAAACTCTCCACGCGCATGCCGAACGATTTGGCGGCAGCAAAATGCCCGAATTCGTGAAGAATGATGAGTATTGAAAGGCTCAGAAAGAACTGAGAAGCTTGAATGAGGATGTCCATTTGGGTAATTAAAAATTAGGAATTAACAATTATAAATTGGAGCAGAAAGTCGGCAGATAACGTCATGCTGAACTCGTTTCAGCATCTGAATGCTTTGAGAGTTAGACCCTGAAACAAGTTCAGGGTGACATGCCATTTTTAATTCCTCATTCATACTTCTTAATCAATTGCGAAGCAACTTTGCGCGTTTCCGCATCTGTTGCCACATAGTCGTCATAGTTAGGTTTTTGTATGAAAGACACTTTCTGCATGCTTTGTTCTATGATGTCCGACATTTGGAGGAAACCGATACGGTCTTTCAAAAAGGCGTCCACCGCAATTTCGTTGGCTGCATTGAGGATGCAAGGTTGATTTCCTCCCAATTTCATGGCTTCAAACGCCAAAGCAAGGTTTCGGAAAGTCTTCGGGTCGGGCTGCTCAAATGTAAGCTGAGGGTAATCTAAAAAATTGAAGCGCGGAAAGTCAGATTTCAATCGCTCTGGGAATGCCAATGCGAATTGAATAGGCAATTTCATATCGGGCAGACCCATTTGCGCCTTCATGCTTCCATCTTCAAATTGAACGATGCTGTGGATGATGCTCTGCGGATGCACAATCACATCAATCTGCTCATTCTTCAGTCCGAACAACCATTTTGCTTCAATCACTTCCAAGCCTTTGTTCATCATGCTGGCGCTGTCGATGGTAATCTTGGCGCCCATGTCCCAATTTGGGTGTTTCAAGGCTTGGGCTTTCGTTACTAAAGCCAATTGCTCGCGTGTTTGACCACGGAATGGCCCACCAGAAGCGGTCAAATAGATTTTCTCAATTGGATTGTGAAACTCGCCCACCAAGCATTGGAAAATGGCCGAATGCTCACTATCCACAGGATAGATGTTCACGCCTTTCAGCTTCGCGAGGTCGGTGACAATATCGCCCGCCACAACAAGCGTTTCCTTGTTTGCTAACGCGATGTGTTTTCCTGCTTCGATGGCAGCCATGGTGGGTCGCAAACCTGCATAACCGACCAGCGCAGTAAGCACAATATCAATCTCCTCCATCTCCACTACTTGCGCCAGACTATCCGCGCCAGCGTAAACCTTTATGCCTTCGTCAAAAAGTGCGTCTTGCACTTTTTTGTACTGCTTTTCATCACCAATTACAACACAATTGGGTTTGAATTTGAGTGCTTGTTGAATGAGAAGGTCTGCGCTGCTTTGAGCGGTCAGAACCTCCAACTCAAAAGCATCAGGATTTGCTTCCAGCACCTCCAAAGCTTGGGTTCCAATAGAACCCGTTGAGCCTAGAATGGCAATGTGGCGTTTATCTGTGTTTTTCTCACTCATTTGCGAAGCCGCAAAAGTACCTCAATTGAGAGGATGGGCAACTTAGGATTTGTTGATGATGTTTAGTAATGGCTTGAAGACATAGAAGGAAGGTCGGCTTCCTCTTCCCCGCTCAGCACAAGTAATTATTTCTCGTTCTTCCATCGCCTTTAGCAACCGAGCTGCACTAGCGCGCGGCACGTCTGAGTTCTTGTTGAACTCGCTTGTATTGAAAATGGGCTTTTTGAATATGAAATCGAGGCATTGAATACCGAATTGCGTGTGCGTGTCTCTTATTCGCCCTTTCATCTCATCGTACAACGCAAGGATTTCACGGGTTTGCGTGATGTTTATTTCTGCCTGAACAATCACACCAGAAAGGAAAAAACGTATCCAATTAGTCCAATCACCATTATCGGAAATCTCTTTTAAAGCGTCATAATATGCAGAGCGATTACTCTCAAGGTAGTTGCTCATATAAAAAACGGGTTGTTGAATTATCTCTTTGTGGTATAGGAATAGAGGAATAAGGATTCTGCCTATCCTACCGTTGCCATCTAAAAAAGGGTGTATAATCTCAAACTGTGCGTGAACGATGGCTAATTGAACAAGAACATCTTTGTCTTCGAAATGCATGTACTTCTCCCAGTTATACAGTGCCTCCATCATGTCAGGAACAGCAGGTGGTACAAATCGCGCGTTTTCTATCGGACTGCCCTGGGTTCCGATGTAATTCTGAATTCTTCTAAAATTGCCAGGGTCTTTGCTTTCTCCCCGTACCCCTTCCATCAAAATCTGATGAATCTGTTTTATCATGTTCAATGAAAGCGGACGCTCTTTCATCTTACTCCGTCCAGCACTAAGAGCTATTCGGTAGTTGATGACCTCAAAAATGTCACCCTTCTTTTTTTCATCTGTGTACTGGTCTGCTTCATATTCCATAACCTCTTCCAGCGTGGCTTGCGTACCCTCTATTTTAGAGGAGAGGACAGCTTCCTGCGTACGCAATGGCGACAGGAGAACATCCGGATTGGGAACAGATTGTAACAGTCCATCATATCGAGCAACATAACGGTTTGCTTTTCCCATGAGGTCAATAAATGCTGACCAATCAAGGTCTTGTATGGGTAATTTATCGGGCTTGAATGGTTTCATTGCTTGTGTCTCATTGGTGGATCACTAAATATTTTGTGTCTCAAAAATAGGCAAAAACGAGACACAAAGTAAATAGTGTCTCATGCGTGAGACACAAAAACGACTTAGAAATTACACCACTTCTTCAACTCAGAAACACGGTTCTCCGCATCAATTTTTACAAGCATACATCCGCGCAGCGAAGAAGGAAGTTCTATTTGGTTTGAACCGTTGACTGGAATATCTGCCAGCAAACGCAACGAAAAATCAAATACTTGAATAGAAGAAACCCAGGTTTGCTGATTGAAAATCAATCGGTTTCCATTTAGTTTAACCCAATTCTCGGCTTCATTTTCCTCAATTGAAACTGTTCCGCCAGCCGAGCAATCTGGAATATTCCAAATCTGAGTATTTGTTGATGTAGAACAGTTGTCGCACAAAATGCTTTTGAGAAAGCACGCTGATTTTCCAATGACTGCATTTCGCGGATAAGAGCAATGCGTGGGTAAATCGAAAGGTGGATGTACAACTGTGTTTAATTGATTGCAAACACCATCGTTTGTCAAATTTACACGAACGCTGTTTGATCCGTTGCCACCAATTAGGCAGTTGACAAATTGACCATATCCGTAAGGGACAATGATGTCATTATCATCATGAAAACTGATGACGGGGATATTACTTCCAGGTTCAATCATATCAATGCGGCCCAAGCCACCACAACTGCTTACAATGCCTTTAATTTCTGGCATTTCGACAAACGAATTTCCGGTTGTATCAAGCAAGCCAACTTCGGAAACACAATTTGCACACCACGAATCAGCCTCGGACTGAGTGAGAAAAGCAGCATGAAGTGTGTTGATAGCACCAGCGCTTTCGCCTTGAAGAAACACAGCATCAAGGTCAATCCCAAAATCGTCAGCATAATGAGTTAGATGGCGCAATGCGGCTCTGGTGTCTTGCGAACCACGGTACATCGCAACCCTAAATTTGCCCGCTTCGCTTTGACATTGGGAGCAGACTCCGAAGAAATCGGTAGCTGGACAATTCCAACCCAAACGGTAAGAGATAGTGGCTGTTACAAAACCTCTGCGCGCCATCTCCATTGAATAATAGGCCATGTCGTTTCTGTTTCCCGCTAAGAAAGACCCTCCATGTACCATTAAAATAAGCGGTCGTTTTTCGAGTGGGTCAATTGATGGATTTGGCTGATAAACATCCATTCGTAGACTGTCCATTTGGGTTCCGGGCCAGCGCATGGAAGTGGCGTAATGCACAGCAGTTGTGATTTGAATATCCGTGCTATCAAATAGAGCGTCTTGCGAATAGCGGTCGGCAAGACAATGCTGCGATTGCGACCACGCGGAGGATGTGAGAAAAAGGAGAAAAGGAAAAATGAAAGAAGTAGTACGCATTCTTCGAATTTATGGAAACGCAGGTATCTATGATTGATGCTTTCGTAAGGGTTTGCCGCAGCAAACCCCGTAACGATTAATTTTCCTTCACAATTCGTTGAAACTCTTTAGAACCTTCACGCAAGGTTCGCTTTTGCGTGGCGAAATCAACTTCATACAATCCGAAACGCTCATCATAACCAAGGTCCCATTCAAAGTTGTCCATCAGCGACCAATAGTGATAACCGCGCACATCGTAACCGTCTTCTATCGCTTTTGAAACCGCGTAGAGATATTTCTTGATGAACTCGCCACGCAGATGGTCGTCCTTATCGGCCACACCATTTTCGGTGATGATAATGGGTTTGTTGAGCACGGAAATTTCTTTGATGGCACGGTAAAATCCTTCAGGATACATGGTGTATTCCATGTCGGTTTCCTTCTCGCCTGGATACATTCTCGTTTTCAATGCTTCATCCAAATCAAGCGAAAAATCCATGGCGTTATGACTGTAATAGTTCAGTCCAACGAAGTCGAGCGAGTAGGGCGCATTGGGAATTTCAGCTTCCAGATTGACCAACGTTGGGAAACTAAATTTGTAAATACCTTTTGTAAACGTGCCGATGAATGAACCGTTGAAACCTTGGTTCACTGTTCGGGAAAGCAGACGGTCGAATAGGTTCCAATTGTTCATCGGGTCAATCTGATGCATGTTCTTCACAATGCCGATTTGTGCCCGTTCGCCTCGCGGCATATTCTTCAGTTTCTCATACACTTTTACGTGCGCCAAATACATGTTTTTGAGCACCA
>JBDNJH010000232.1:0-7408 GCA_041687875.1 Flavobacteriales bacterium
TAATATGACAATGGCATCTTTTAAATCTCCAACGGCAAAAGAAATTGCTGCCGCTGCTAGCAGAATAAGAACCATTACATCCTTAAACTGATGCAACAGCAACACGAAAATCGAAATTTTCTTTTTTTCGATTAGCTCGTTTTTGCCATATTGCCTTTGTCGCTCTTCTACTTCCGCAGCGGGCAATCCTTGCTTACTTGTATGAAGCAATTTGTAGGTTTCGGAAATGGGTAGTTGGTGGTGGTTCATGATTGAAGATTATATAAGAGAACCATATTAAAAATAAACATTATTACAATAAGAAAAGTGTCCCATGCAAGAAAAAAAGCTTTGTCTTTGGAGCGATAAGTAAGCCCTATAATAGCAATTGCCGTCATCGTAATTATAGAGAATACAGAAATGATGTTACTCTCGGAAGCATCCACCAAAATATGTCCTTCTGTATAAAAAATATTACAAATAGCCAAAATGAAAATATTGAACAAATTACTACCCAATAAATTACCAACAGCCATGTCAATAGCTCCTATTCTTATTGCTGCTATCAAAACCACCAATTACACCTGCTGATAAAATACCTGAACGATTGCACCTATTTAAGCAAAAGACACTAAATCCAAGTTCTAAAATTTTTCTTTTATCACATTTTTTTACAATTTCTTTTCTTTTACGCCATTCATTACAGGTATCGATACGGACTGAGGATTTTGGGTAAACATGCGGACAAGCATTTTTCGTTGTTTACAATACAGACATTGTTTAGCCAGTTGGGAGTAATTACGCTAAAGGAGCTCTTTAGCTCGCCCCTGGCTCCGATAAATCGGAGCTTTTCTACTTTCTTTGAAAAAGAGAGGGGGGTGGTTGAGCGTAGCGAAACCGGAGGTGAGTTGAATACGGACGCCCGTCTAGCTTTATCGAAGCTGAAAATGTCTCGCATAAGCAGGCGCAATCTCATCACCGCTCATCAGCCAATCCATGGTCATTTTGCGCGGCACAGTCACAGTTTCAACTCTGTGAAATGTTCCGAAAACGCGATCCCAAATGCGTGTGGTTACGCCATGGTTGTGCTTGGGTTGATGAAAATGGTGATAGAAATGATGTTTCCTTAGTACTATAAAGATGTTGGCAACAGGGCCCTTTTGGTGATAGCGTGTGTGCACGTATTCATAAACCCCATACATTCCCATCAAACCAAGAACAAATGCTAGTGCATTTGACCACACGAAAAGCAGGTTTAGTAGTAGGAAGAGGGAAATTGCCACCGTGGCTGCTGCAGCAATTTTCTTACCAGCTGGCGCAAAATAGTGCACCTTTCGGTGGTGCATCTGATGTTCGTCTTTAAAAAAGTTTTTGCCTTTGTGTTCGTGCCCAAGGAAACGATGGAGCATGTATTCCATGAATGTCCAAAGAGCCACACCACTAAAAAACGAAATTACAAGCATTGAAATTGGGGTTTAAATGAGAATCACAATGTCTGCACAATTCAATGGAAATGCAAGGGGAAAACTGTTAAAGTTGTGTTAAACATATAACAAAGAATTTAAAAACAGGTGTTCGTCTCTGGAGTCCCACTCATAGTAAACGCATCTTAATTCAACTGAAAAACATGTTTTTAGCCACAAATGCACGGATACACACAGAATTTTAACGGATAGAAAGATATCCATCCGGGAAATCAGAGAAAATCGCGGATTTTCACTTAAAGCTTTTAGATGCGTTTGCTTTTCATCGTCTTCTCGTCCCAATATTCCAAAGCATTCGTTCGCCCCGTCCTTCGTCCCTCACTCCCGTCCCTCCGCCAAAGGCGGATTAACACTTTTTAAGAACCTCTTAACACCACTTAACGGTTTTATCTGTTCGGTGCTAGTAAGCGATCTATATTTTTGCGCAACCAAACAAAACTTAAACATGACAGACATCAAGCAAATCAACGAGCTAATCGAGAAGGAAAGTGCCTTTGTCGATATCGTTTCCATGGAAATGGAAAAAGTGATTGTAGGACAAAAGCACATGGTAGAAAGCCTCCTAATCGGTCTGTTATCAAAAGGACACATCCTATTGGAAGGTGTTCCCGGACTGGCAAAAACTTTAGCCATCAACACATTGGCGTCAACCATCAATGCGGGTTTCAGCCGTATTCAGTTTACGCCCGATTTGTTGCCTGCCGATGTGGTGGGTACGCAAATCTACAACCAAAAAACAGGTGGTTTTGACGTTCGTAAAGGGCCTATCTTCTCCAACTTTATTCTGGCAGATGAGATTAACCGTGCCCCAGCCAAGGTGCAAAGTGCATTGCTAGAGGCCATGCAAGAGAAGCAGGTAACAATTGGAGATACCACCTACAAATTGGAAGAGCCATTCTTGGTAATGGCCACCATGAACCCAATTGAGCAGGAGGGAACCTATCCGTTGCCAGAAGCACAGGTTGACCGTTTTATGCTCAAAGTGGTTATTTCGTATCCGAATAAGGCAGACGAAGCGCAAATTATCCGCCACAACTTGGCGGGAGAATACCCAAAAGCCAATTCAGTATTGAAACCAGAAGACATCATTAAGGCACGCGATGTGGTGCGTCAGGTGTACATGGATGAGAAGATTGAGAAATACATCGTTGATATTGTATTTGCCAGTCGTTATCCAGAAGAGAACGGTCTTGCCAAACTCAAAGACCTTATCAGTTTCGGTGGTTCGCCACGGGCGAGCATTGCCTTAGCAAAAGCAGCCAAGGCTTATGCCTTTATCAAACGCAGAGGCTACGTTATTCCTGAGGATGTACGGGCGGTTTGCAACGATGTATTGCGTCACCGTATCGGTCTCACCTACGAAGCCGAAGCGGAGAACATTACTTCTGAAGAGATTATTGCGGATATTCTGAATACGGTTGAAGTTCCTTAAGCGAGGGACGAGGGGCAAGAGAGAGGGGCGAGAGAGAGGGACAAAGGACGAGGGGAGTGATTCTCTGAGATATTGGGACGAAGGACAAGAGTGAGGGGCGAGGGGAGTGATTCTTCGAGATAAGGGAAAAAGGAGTTCAGTTCAATCCAAAACAGCAAAATGAGTGACCCACTTGACAATCTGATATTCTACCAGCAGTCGATGCAGCTATATGATGCATGTTGGGATGATTGTGATGTTCTTGGCAAAGATTTCAGAGGAAAGGAAATTGCCTGTCAGTTGATTCGGAGTTGTGGTTCGGTTTCGGCAAACATTGAAGAGGGATATGGAAGAGGACACGGAAAGGAATACCCTCAGTTTCTGCGAATATCAAGGGGTTCGGCTAGAGAAACTAAAGGTTGGTATCAACGCTCAGTCAAATTACTACCAGCAGAGCTAATAAGCGACAGAACACAGAAGTTGAATGGCATCATAGCCATGTTGAGTAAAACGATTAAAACACTAGAAGAAAAGAATAGCAAAAAGTGAGTTCAGAAATCATCATAATGTTGATTGTCCTTGTTCCAATTATTGGGATATTGACTTGGTTCTTGCTCTGCAGGGTTTCTCTCTCGTCCCTTTTTAAGCAAAGAATCCGTCCCCTCGTCCTTCGTCCCTCTCTCTCGTCCCTTAAAAAACGACATGGAAACTAGCGAATTACTCAAACGCGTACGGAAAGTAGAGATAAAGACCCGAGGGCTGAGCAATCAGATATTCTCTGGTCAGTATCACTCTGCTTTTAAGGGGCGTGGCATGGCTTTTTCGGAAGTACGGGAATACCAGATGGGCGATGATGTGCGCACTATTGACTGGAACGTAACAGCTAGAGCAGGAGACCCTTACGTTAAAGTATTTGAAGAAGAAAGAGAGCTTACCGTTATGCTTTTGGTAGATGTAAGTGGTTCGGGCGATTTCGGTTCTAAGGTGATGATGAAACGGCAAATGATGACGGAAATTTGTGCTGTGCTTTCCTTCTCTGCCATTCAGAACAACGATAAGGTCGGCATCATCTTCTTCAGCGACCGCGTGGAAAAATTCATTCCGCCTAAGAAGGGAAAGAGCCACATTCTACGCATCATCCGCGAGCTGATTGACTTTACTCCCGAGCACAAAGGCACCAACTTGAGTGAGGCATTGCGCTACCTGACCAACGTGGTTAAGAAGCGCAGTATCACCTTTTTGCTCACCGATTTTATGGACAAAGGTTATTCCGATGCCCTTAAATTGGCAAACAAGAAGCACGATTTGGTTGCCATTCGTGTTTATGACCAGTTGGAGCAGGAGATTCCCAATGTGGGATTGCTGCCAATGACCGATTCCGAAACAGGCGAACTGGTGTGGGTAGATACGTCCAACAAGCAAACCCGCATTAAACTGAAAGCCAACAGCCTTCGTTTTGAAGCAGAATTAAAAGACCTACTGATGAAATCTGGCGTTGATATGGCCGAAGTGAGAACAGATGGTTCTTACATCAAACCATTGTTGAACCTGTTTAAACGAAGAGGAGCGAGATGATGGGAGAGTTCAAAGTTTCAGGTTCAAAGTTCAACCTTTCTACTCGCGTCATTCCGACCGCAGTGGAGGAATCTAAATTCAACTTCACTCCAGATTCCTCGGTTCTTTCCTCACTCGGAATGACGTTGATTCTGCTGTTGTTGGCATTGGGCTCCTTCGCCCAAAACGCCACCGTAAAAGCAGTTCTCGACAGTACGCAGATTCTGATTGGCGACCAAGTCAACCTCGATATTTCGGTTGAGTTCAACGAACTGATTCCTGTGGCTTGGCCAGCTTACAAGGACACCATCACGGGGCAGTTGGAAATTGTGCAGGCTTCCATTCCAGACACCATCAAGAAGGAAACAGGGGAAACCATCATCCATCAACGATTGGTGCTTACTAGTTTCGATACAGGATTCATCACGCTTCCTGCGATTATGTTTGTGTTTAATGGCGATAGTTCACAAACGCTAGCCACCGAACCATTATTACTCTACGTGTCCGACATTCTGGTAGAAATGGAGGCCGAAATCAAGGAGATTAAAGAACCGTATGATGTGCCATACAATTGGAGAAAGTGGCTGAAATGGGCAGCGATTGTTCTGTTGACCCTGGCGCTTATCATCGGAGGAATCCTTCTTTGGAACAAGTACCGCAAAAAGCCTGAGACTATTCTTGCCAGACCAAAACCAAAACGCCCAGCACACGAAATTGCGTTGGAGAAACTGGAAGAACTCCGTCAAAAGAAATTATGGCAGAACAATCAGACCAAGCAGTTCTACATCGAACTTTCTGATATTGTGAGAGAATACATTGAGTTTAGATATGATGTGTTGGCACTGGAAATGACCACGCAAGAAACCGTTTCGGCTCTCAAACTAAAGGGACTGGAAGATACCAAGACGCAAACGCTGAAGCAGATGCTGCAAATGGCCGATCTTGCCAAGTTTGCCAAATACACGCCCATCTCAAACGAGAATGAGCAGTGTTTCGACATTGCAAGGCAGTTTGTCAATGCCACGCTAGTTATGCCGTTAGATGAACCGAAAGTAGAGGAGGAGAAAGGATGATGGCTGATATCGCATTCAAGAATCCTGAGCTGCTGTGGCTTGCATTGGTACTTATCCCAATGGTGGCGTACTATGTTTTCCTTCACAAGAGAAACCGTGCGGAGTTCCGATATTCCAATGTGGCCTCATCTAAGGGCGCTGAAGCCACTATCAAGTCAAAACTCATACATCTGCCATTCATACTGCGGATGTTGGCTGTATCGTTGCTTATTGTGGTGCTGGCACGGCCTCAATCGTCTAGCAGTTGGCAAGATGTGACTACAGAGGGAATCGACATCGTGATGGCGATTGACATTTCGGGCTCCATGCAAGCAGAAGATTTCAAGCCTAACCGATTGGAAGCGGCCAAAAAAGTGGCCAAGACCTTTATCGGCAATCGCCCCAACGACCGACTAGGACTGGTGGTATTTGCAGGCGAAAGCTTTACGCAATGTCCGTTAACTACCGATCATTCGGTCATTCTCAATCTGTTTGCAGATGTAAAAAGCGGCATGCTCGAAGATGGAACCGCCATCGGAATGGGACTGGCAACATCCGTGAAACGACTCAAAGACAGTGAGGCCACTAGCAAAGTGGTTATTCTGCTTACGGATGGCGATAACAATTCAGGTTCTATTGCACCCGCAACGGCAGCCGAAATTGCCAAGGAATTCGGAGTGCGGGTCTACACCATCGGTGTTGGAACAAGAGGAATGGCACCCATGCCTTTTCAAGATCCCTTCGGAAGAACGGTGTATCAGGATGTGGAAGTGAAAATCAACGAGGAATTACTCACCCGCATTGCCGACATGACCGATGGAAAGTATTTCCGTGCCACAGACAATGCCAGTTTGGAAGAGGTTTACAAGGAAATTGATGAATTGGAGCGTTCTAAAATCGATGTAACCGAATACCGCAAGCGGAAAGAGGAATTTCTACCGTTTGCCATTGCAGCATTGTTGCTTTTGGCGTGTGAGGTGCTGTTGAAACAAACTATTCTGCGATCAATTGTTTAACGAATCAATACTCAATACTGCGCACAGATTGGCAGACAGCGGATCCTCCTTTGTAAAGGAGGTGTCACGATTTTTATCGGGACGGAGGATTTTATTATTCATTCCTAATTTTTCATTCCTAATTATAAAAAGTGTTCAGATTTGAAAGTGATATATGGCTCTATGCGCTGCTGGTAATTCCAGTGCTACTACTCGTGTTCTGGCTCAACGCACGTTGGAGAAAGAACGTGCTGAAGCAGTTGGGCGATGCTGAGATTCTTCAGAATCTCATGCCAACGCTTTCCAAAGCTTTGCCGCGCTGGAAACGCTTGCTGTTCACGCTTAGCATTGCGTTTGTGCTTATTGGCATGGCCAATCCGCAAATTGGGACCAAGTACGAGGAAGTAAAGCGTGATGGATTTGAACTCATGATCTGTTTGGATGTATCGAACAGTATGCTTGCCGAAGACCTCACGCCCAATAGATTGGAGCGCGCCAAGCAGGCCATTTCGCGTTTGGTAGACCGTTTAAAAAACGACAAGATTGGAATAGTGGTTTTTGCAGGCGAGGCATACATCCAACTGCCCATGACGGTAGATCATTCTGCTGCCAAGCTCTTTCTCCGCTCCATCGATACGGATATTGTGCCCACCCAAGGAACGGCCATCGGCAAGGCGATTGAACTGGCAATGGGTTCTTTCAGTACCAGTTCAAAATCAAATAAATCCATTATTGTGATAACGGATGGAGAGAACCACGAAGACGATGCGCTGAAGCAAGCTTCAGCTGCCACAGAACTCGGAATTAAGGTGCATACAATCGGTATTGGTTCGGTGGATGGCGCGCCCATTCCAACCTACGTGCGTGGACAGAAACTCGGCTACCGAAAAGACCGCGAAGGCAATACGGTTGTTACCAAACTAAACGAAACCA
>JBDNJH010000233.1:0-11756 GCA_041687875.1 Flavobacteriales bacterium
TCATTTGGGTAACTTGTGGCTATTTCGAATAGTGTCATCTCTCTCTGTATTTGTTTGATACAAAGAGAAGTTGCCGATCCGTAACCTATTTACGGGGTGAGATTGCGGATAGGCATTTAAAACAAACCCACTAAAGGTGTTCGCCAAGTAATCTATTCACATCTTCCTTCAATTTAGGCAGATGATTGACAATAATTGCCCAAATGTTTTCGTCCGAAATGTTGTCGTAAGCATGGATTACCTGATTTCTCAATCCAACGATATTCTGAGCGCCACTTATCTTTTCTGAATAAGTAGGGTCTTTTTTGATGATTCGATTAACAGCTTCTCCTATAATCTCAAGTTCGCGCTCTATAGCTCGTTTGAGCATTTTATCCTTCTGGTAACCCTCGAATTTGAATTCTCTTCCTTCCAAATAGGATTCAATATCCGAAATGGAAGTCTGTACATCAAACAACCATTTTCCAATTCGATCATCCATAAATCAACTCCTTACTTCGTTCAATAGAACGAATTAGAAACGGGTTTCTGAGCGTCTGTTCTTCTAAAAGGTCAACCTCACGGTTCAAAACTTTTTTAAGCTCTGCTTTCAACGACATGTAGTTCTCAAAATACTGAGAAACGTCAAACGATTTGAATTTGACTAGTAGATCTACATCGCTGTTTTCGCTCATGGTTTCGGTTGATGCAGAACCAAAAACGTACATGGTTTTTACCTGATGATTGCGACAGGCTTCCTCAATTTGAGAACGATATGGTTCAATGAAACGCATGGCTCAAAGATAAACATTCGTAAACCCATTGCCCACGATTTAAATCGCGGACTATTAGCCATTAAACTGACTCATCACAAACCCCAGTTCCATCGTGCCAAAAGCCTTAATGGCATCTACACATTTTTCAATTTTTGGATTGATGATGGCGAGGTCATCTTTGTTCCATTCGCCAAGAACGTAATCTACCTGTTGGCCTTGGCCAAAATCGTTTCCAACCCCGAAACGTAAGCGTGGGTATTCTTGTCTGCCAAGAACTTGGTTGATGCTTTTTAGTCCGTTGTGGCCGCCATCGCTGCCTTTGGCGCGGATGCGGATAACGCCAGTTTCCAACGCAATATCATCCGTAATAATCAGAACATTCTCAATCGGAACCTTGGTCTCAGCCATCCAATATTGAACGGCTTTTCCACTTAGGTTCATGTAGGTGGAAGGTTTGACCAGCACAAAGGTTCGGCCTTTGTATTTCACCTCGCACATATCGCCCAAACGGCTCGGCTTAAAAATAGAAGTGGACGCCTTAGCTAAGGCGTCCACTATCTTAAAACCTATGTTGTGTCGGGTTTCGGCATACTCACTGCCAATGTTACCCAATCCAACAATGAGGTACTTCATGTTTATTCAGCTGCGGCTTCTGCTGGAGCTTCGCCACCTTCGGCAGTTGCCTCAGCACCTGCTTCTGCTTCTGCACCTTCAACTTCTGATTCAATCAGTGCACCACGCTTCATTCTAACGGCAACAATAATCTGATTGTCATCTGCAAGGAATGTGATTCCTGGGATTTTCAAATCACCAATTTTGATTGACTTACCGATTCCTAGACCAGAGATATCAAGCTCAATAGTGCTTGGCATCTTTTCTGGCAAACCTTGAACTTTCACGTTTCTTCTAACAACTCGAAGACGACCACCAGCAAGTACACCTTTTGATTGTCCTTTAGTAAGAATAGGCAACGTCATTTTTACTGCACGTCCGGCCAATTCCTGAAAATCAACGTGAATAATTCTATCCGTCACCGGATGATATTGGATGGCTTTCAAAATTACCGAGTAGGCAGTTCCGTCCACATCCAGGTTGACGATGTATTGATCAGGCGTAAACACCAATTTGTTGAATGCGCGCTCATCTATTTGAACATGCACTTCTTCTTTACCTCCGTAGACGATGCATGGAACCAAGCCTTCATTACGAGCGGCTTTTGCATCGGCTTTCCCGAGGGACTTCCTTTTTGATCCTGAAATTGAGATCGATTCCATTGTTTAATTGTTTTTGTTGATTATTGATTTAAAAAATGAATTTGGTGCTGATTGACTCGTAATTGTGAGCCTTTTTAATTACGTCAGCAAAGAGAGGTGCTACAGAAAGCACCGTTATTTTTTTGTTTTCCTGTCTGAGAGGAATTGTATCAGTTGTAACCAACTCTGTGAGTTTAGAATTGGTAATAATTTCATGCGCGTTTCCAGATAAAAGCGGATGCGTAATGCAAGCACGGACGGTTTTTGCTCCATGCTCCAACATCATTTCGGCTGCTTTGCAAAGCGTGCCACCAGTATCTATAATATCATCTACAAGTACCACATCTTTTCCTTCCACCTCACCAATTACGGTCATGTCTGCCACTTGATTGGCAACTTTACGCTGCTTGTAGCAGATAGCTAGGTCAACGTTCAGCGCTTTGGCGTAAGCATTCGCTCTTCTGGTTCCTCCAACATCAGGAGTTGCCATCACCAAATTGTCCAAATCCATGGAGTTTTTTAGGTGATCTAAGAACAAATAAGACCCAAAAAGGTGATCCACAGGAACATCAAAGAATCCTTGAATCTGATCGGCATGAAGATCCATCGTCATTACACGAGTCACGCCTGCGGCTTCCAAAAGATCAGCCATTAATTTTGCGCCAATTGGCACACGAGGCTTCACTTTTCTATCCTGACGTGCCCATCCGAAATAAGGAATTACAGCAACAATTCTTTTGGCAGATGCGCGCTTGGCAGCATCAATCATTAAAAGCAATTCAAGCAGATTATCACCTGGCGGGAATGTGGATTGAATGATGAAAACATCATCACCACGGATAGATTCTTCAAAACAAGGCTCGTATTCACCGTCCTTAAAACGCAATGTTGTCTGATTGCTAAGAGGTTGCCCAAAACTCTCCGCAATCTTCTCAGAAAGGTATTGAGTGGCTTCTCCTGTAAACAACTTAACGTCAAACGGCATGTTTTTCCTCGTTTTTTAGGGGCTGCGAAAGTAAGGAATTTGTGTCCTATTTCCACAGTAAAATGAAGCCATCTGATAAAAGTGCTTTTAAGTAACCGAAAAACGTATAAATTTGCCGCCCCTATTCACTTGCCGAAGTGGCGGAACTGGTAGACGCGCACGACTCAAACTCGTGTTCCGTGAGGAGTGCCGGTTCGAGCCCGGCCTTCGGTACTAAAAGCCCTGATACGAAAGTGTTGGGGCTTTTTGTTTAAAGTCGTCAACTTTTAAAAAGTTGACGACTTTAATAGAAGATCTTAGCTTCGCCAAACCAATGCAGGAAGGATTTATTAAGTACGACAACCCAGAAAAACAACTACGCTACGACCGTGCTTATTTGCGCATGGCGTTAGAATGGGCAAAATTGTCGCATTGCAGCCGCAGACAGGTGGGTGCCATCATTGTAAAAGAAGGTCAGATTATTGCCGATGGTTACAACGGTACGCCTTCAGGTTTTGACAATTGCTGCGAGAACGACACTGGCGAAACCCATTGGTACGTGCTTCATGCCGAGGCCAATGCCATTATGAAAGTGGCGCGCTCCATGAACAGTGCACGAGATTCTACGTTATATCTCACCATGTCGCCTTGTAAGGAGTGCAGCAAATTGGTGCATCAGGCAGGAATTAAGCGACTTGTGTTTATCAACGGGTATAAGGATATGAGTGGTGTTGATTTTTTGAGGGAGGCTGGTGTTGAAGTGGTACAGTTGGATGATGTAAGCCTAGATGAGCGATAACCGATTAAAGATTTTCATTTATTACCCGATTATTCTGGCGCTGGTTCTAGCCTCAGGAATCTATTTGGGTTCTTTTCTGAGTGTAGGATATCTTCCATCGTCCGTTATAGAATCGTCTACTTCCAATTCAAAAAAGATTACCAATCTGCTCAATTACGTTCAGGAAGAATATGTTGATT
This sequence comes from Flavobacteriales bacterium, assembly GCA_041687875.1. Lineage (GTDB taxonomy): Bacteria > Bacteroidota > Bacteroidia > UBA10329 > UBA10329 > UBA10329. Next base: position 3,951 of record JBDNJH010000233.1, read on the forward strand.
CGATTGATCTAGACGGTCTGACCGAGTCCACCATCATCAGCATGCTGGAGCAGCTAGACCCACATTCGTCTTACATTCCTGCTCGTGAATTGGAGGCTACCAATGAGCAGTTGGATGGGAATTTTGATGGAATAGGAGTGGAGTTCAATATTATCAACGACACGATTGTGGTTGTTGCGCCAATAAATGGCGGGCCATCAGAAAAGTTGGGAATCCGTTCGGGAGATAGAATTGTGATTATTGAGGACAGTCTTGTTGCCGGAACGGGAGTGAAAAATCAAGATGTGATTTCTATGCTTCGTGGCGAACGCGGCACATACGTGAAGGTGGAAATTGCCAGACGCGGAGTGAAGAAGCTGATTCCGTTCAGAATTGAGCGCGATAAGATTCCCATATATAGTGTAGATGCTGGATATATGATTGATGATGAGGTTGGCTACATCAAAATCAGCCGTTTTGGAGCTACAACTTATGAAGAGTTTGCCGAAAAATTGGCTGGATTGAGGAAAGCGGGAATGCAGTCGTTGATCCTGGACCTGCGCGGAAATCCCGGAGGTTATTTGAATGCTGCCATCAGCATCTGTGACGAATTTCTATCGGATGGGAAGCTGATTGTTTACACCGAAGGTCGCGCTCGTCCTAAGGACAGTGCCTATGCAACGCGCAAAGGTGATTTCGAAAAAGGGAAATTGGCCGTTTTGGTTGATGAAGGTTCGGCTTCTGCCTCAGAGATTGTGTCTGGCGCGGTTCAGGACAATGATCGTGGAACCATCGTTGGTCGCAGAACTTTCGGAAAAGGCTTGGTTCAGGAGCAGGTTGAGTTGGCCGATGGTTCTGCCGTTAGACTCACTATTGCGAGATATTACACGCCAACTGGAAGATGTATTCAGCGCCCATACGGAAAGGATGAGGATTACTATGGAGATTTCTACAACCGAATTGAACACGGAGAATTGTATGAAGTTGATAGCATCTCGGTGGATGAGAACGACAGATTCGTAACTCCAGGAGGTAAGGTTGTTTATGGCGGGGGCGGCATCATCCCTGATGTTTTTGTTCCGCTAGATACAACTGGCTACACGGAGTTTCACAGTCAGCTCATTAGCACAGGAGCGCTTAGAGAATTTGCGCTGAATTATACATCTCAGAAAAGGACGGAATTGGACAGATACAGATCAGCAACCGATTTCAGGGACAGGTTCAGTTTTTCTGAAACGGACTATCAGAAATTGATTGGTTTTGCCAAAGACAAGGGCATTTCTACTTCAGAAGCTGAAAAAGCAAAACCCGAAGTGCTCAATAATCTGAAAGCACTCGTTGCACGCAGTAAGTGGAATGGAGAAGGGTTTTATCCAATCATCAATGAGACTGATAAGACCATCCAAGCCGCGTTGGAAACACTTCGCTAATTCAGTTTGTAAACTTTTCCGGGCAGATTACTGACTATTCCTTCAAACTCCAGTTCTAGAAGTAAGGACGCAACTTTACTCATCGGAAATCCCGAAAGCACGGCCAGTCGGTCAATTGTGTGCTGCTTTTCGCGAAGCACCGAAACAACTTTTTCCTGTTCTTCCGTGAGGTCAATGAGCAGTTTGGTCTGCATCTGAGGTTTCTTTTTATCATCCGAAACATCCCATCCCATCGCTTTCAGCACATCATTTCCGGAAGTAATCAATGCAGCTTTATTGCTAATTATCAAACGATTGCATCCTGCAGAATATTCGTCTCCGATTCTTCCCGGAATAGCAAACACATCCCTGCTATAATCGAAAGCCAGATCAGCAGTTATCAAAGCACCGCCTTTTATTCCGGCTTCCACAACAATGGTGGCATCGGCCATTCCTGCCACAATTCTATTACGCTTGGGAAAATTCTCCCTATCGGGATTTGTTCCGATAGCAAAATCGGTAATCAATGCTCCTTTTTCGAGCATTTCGGTTGCCGTATTTGAATGGATTTTCGGGTAGATACGGTCAAGGCCATGAGCCAAACAACCAATTGTGGGCACGTCAAATTTCAAACAGGCGCGGTGCGCTGCTATGTCAATTCCGTAAGCAAGCCCACTTACAATGGTCACATTGGCTTTGGCCAATTCCTGAATAATCGATTCGGTAATTTCTTTGCCTTGTCGTGTTGCCATTCTAGTTCCAACTATACTCACGCACCTATTCGGGTTAATACTGCCGTTACCCTTTGAGTAGAGCACAATGGGAGAATCATCGCAATGTTTCAAACGTTGCGGATAATCGGGATCCAGAAAGGAAATAGCGTTTACATGATTCTTGCTTGCAAAGGCCAGTTCTTCTTCAGCTTTTTTCAAAACATCGCTTGATCTTACCGCATTGGTCAGCACATTTCCGATGTTCGGAATCTTGTTCAAAAATGAGGCTGGTTTGGCGAAAACCTCCTTAGGGCCGCCACAATAAGCCACCAATTTCTTAATACGTGCATCACCTATTCCTTCTACCTTGCTTAGCGCGATTAGATAGAGTGTCTGTTCAAGTCTGTCCAACTATTGAAATATTGATATATTCGCCCGTTCTAAAAATAAGCCCTAAACTGCTGAATTTACTCACATGAAAAGAATTTTTACTACCTCCATTCTCTCCCTACTTGTTCTCTTCTCCGTGGCACAGGATACTGGTACCGTTAAAGGAGTCGTTAAGGATAAGGAATCTGGAGAAACAATTATAGGCGCCAACGTTGTTTGGGCAACAGATAAAGGTAGAGGCGCTGCAACCGATTTTGAGGGGAATTTTTCTCTGCAACTCCCGGCAGGAGTACAGAAAGTTATAGTTACATCTATAGGATATGAGACACAAACGGTGCCTGTAACCGTTAAGAACGGTGAGACCACAACGGTAAACATATCGTTGGGAATGGAATCGAAGCAAATGGAAATGGTGGTTGTTTCTGCTGGTAAGTTTGAGCAGAAAATAGAAGACCTCACGGTTTCAATTGTGGTCATTAAGCCAGATATTATTGACAGTAGAGGCTCTACTTCGGCACAAGATGCTATTGAGCAAACACCAGGTCTTACCATTGTCGATTCTGAACCGCAGATGCGCGGAGGCAGTGGCTACAGCTTTGGTGCTGGTTCTCGTGTAACACTTCTTGTTGACGATTTGCCTATCCTTTCTGGAGATGCTGGAAGACCGAGTTGGGGATTTATTCCAACAGAAAACTTGGAGCAAATAGAGGTTATAAAAGGAGCATCTTCGGTTCTTTATGGCTCATCTGCCCTTAATGGTATCATCAATATCAGAACTGCTTACCCTAAAGATAAGCCTAAGACCAAGATTAATCTCTTTTCTGGTATTTATGAAATTCCTAACGAAGGAGGGAGCAACTGGGGTAATCCAAACGATTTACCCATTTACGGTGGCATGAATTTTTTCCATTCTCGTAAAGTAGGAACGTGGGATTTTGTTGTTGGGGGTAATGTGTTTCTAGATAATGGCTTTGTTGGACCTGAGCCTTCCGACACGCTTCTTGCTGGTGTGCCAAGAGTCATGGATTTTATTAAGGATGAAAATGGCGATGTCATTGATACGGCTTACACTAAGCCGATTAGTGAGTATCAAAATAGATTCAGATTTAATGGAAACATTCGTAAGAGGTCTAAAACCACACCCGGTCTTGCCTACGGTATCAACTTCAACGTGATGTATTCTAGAGGTGCCGGTAGCAATCTCTGGCTCAACTCACGCGAAGGCATCTTCCGTCCGTTCGGAGGAGCTATTACTGAAACTCTTCAAACCACATATAATATCGACCCTTTCGTTTCCTATTCTGGCGAGAAGGGTTCTAGACATTCGCTGCGCACACGTGTTTTTCATCAGAATAACGACAACGACAACAACCAAGGAAACTTGAACTATGTATTCTTTGGTGAATACCAATTTGCTCACCGATTTGCAACGGTAAAAGACCTCACCATTACAGCAGGTGTTATGGGTCAGTATTCGTTCTCAGAAGCAGAATTGTATGCAGGAAATGAAAACGCTGATGGCAAGAACAACTTCACCAATGCTGCCGTGTATTTGCAGGCTGATAAGAAGTTTTGGAACCGCGTAAACGTAAATGGAGGAGCTCGTTTCGAGTACTTCTCAATCAATACTAACGACACCATTATCCGTCCAGTATTCAGGATTGGAGCAAACACAAGACTGTGGAAAGAAGGCTATCTGCGTGCATCGTTTGGAGAAGGATTCCGTTTTCCAACAATTGCAGAGCGCTACATCTTTACGGTTGTAGGTGGCCTTCCTATTGTTCCTAATACGAAAATAGAGCCTGAGCGTAGTTACGCTACGGAAGTCGGTCTGCGTCAAGGGGTTAAAATCGGCAAGTTCCTTGGTTACTTAGATATTGCAGCGTTTTACCAGTTCTACGATAATTTTGTGGAGTTCAATGCGGGTAATTTTGGACCTGCAGATGGCCCTTTCGGTCGCTTGGCTTTCAAATCTTTGAACACTGGAGATGCGCGTGTTTATGGAGCAGACGTTTCTCTTATGGGTAACGGCCAGTTTACAGATTGGTTTGGAATGAATGTTTTGTTGGGCTACACATACGCTCGTCCAGAATCTATTGACCCTAATTTTGTTTTCGGAGTAGACAGTACAGGAAAAGAACTTTCACAATTCACTACAAGTTCTGCCGTTCCTAGTTTAGGACTTGCACCAACGGAGGAAGAACGAGCTGAATATGATGCGGCCATTGCTGAGTACAGCAAGTATCCTGTTCTGAAATACAGATTTGAGCATTTGGTAAATGCCGATGTTGAATTCATGTTCACTATTCAGAAAAAATGGAAGGTATCGCTAGCGGTTACCTATCGTTATTACAGCTTCATGAAAAACGTGGATAGAATTTTCTATGAGGTAGATCCTATTTTTGGCTGGGGAGCTGTTGCTTTTCGTGAAAACAACATCAAGGGAGACCATGTGTTTGATCTTAGAGGAGGTGTTGATTTGACTGAGAACATCAGACTTGGAGTAGTTGTCAAGAACGTAGCCAATAGAGTTTATGCGCTAAGACCGTTGAAAGTGAACGAACCGCGCACAACGCAATTGCAATTGACCCTACAATTCTGATCTGTATCACTTGGAGATTCAATAAAATTCTAACCTTTGATGCCATCATCAACATGAAAAGGAATAATGGCAAAGACAAGAAAAAGAACAGTTGAAAAACTGACAGAAAAAAGAGAGCACAGTTTCTTTGGAGACGTACTCAAGTACTTCGATCATGCTACGCAATTTCTAAATCACGATCCAAGTCTCCTGGAGCAGATTAAGTATTGCAATAGCGTTTACAGGATGCGTTTTCCTGTAAAAAATGATGAGGGAAAGATTGAAGTGATTGAAGCCTACAGGGTAGAACACAGTCACCACCGACAACCTACTAAAGGAGGTATTCGCTACAGTATTCATGTAGAGCAGGATGAAGTGATGGCCTTGGCCGCACTCATGACCTACAAATGCGCACTTGTTGATGTTCCATTTGGAGGAGCAAAAGGTGGAATTAAGGTAAGCCCAAGACTTTGCAGCGTGGGAATGCTGGAAAGAATCACACGGAGATACACAACGGAGCTTATAAAGAAAAACTTCATTGGTCCTGGAATTGACGTGCCTGCTCCAGACTACGGTTCGGGCGCCAGAGAGATGGCTTGGATGGCAGACACGTATGCCACTTTCCATCCTACCGATTTAAATGCAATTGCCTGTGTAACCGGGAAACCAATTTCGCATGGTGGTATTCAAGGTAGAACAGAAGCCACCGGTCTCGGAGTTTTCTATGGCGTACGCCATGCATGCTCTTACAAAGAAGACATGGACCGCCTAGGTCTAGAAGTTGGATTGGAAGGCAAGCGAGTTGTCATTCAAGGAATGGGAAATGTGGGATATTGGGCAGCTAAGTTTTTCCATGATGGAGGTGCAAAGATTATAGCCGTAGCAGAATGGGATGGGTCCATTTATAATGAGAATGGTATTAACCCAGACGAACTTTTGGCATTCAAGCAAGAGAATAATGGCGTTGTCGGTTTTCCAGGCTCAACGGAAATTGGTGGGCCAGGAGCAGCGCTAGAAGTTGAGTGTGATATTCTTATTCCCGCAGCACTTGAAAATCAAGTGAACAGCGATAATGCTGACCGTATCAAGTGTAAGATACTTGCAGAAGCTGCAAATGGACCAGTTACGCCAGAGGCAGAGCAAACGCTACTTAAAAAGGGCATTCTTCTGATTCCAGACATCTTTATTAATGCTGGAGGTGTGAGTGTATCCTACTTCGAGTGGTTGAAGAACCTTTCTCACGTTCGTTTTGGCCGTATGGAAAAGCGCTATCGAGCTAAAATGAACCTCAACATCCTTGATGCCATTGAAGGCGCCAGCGGAAGCAAAGTATCTGAGGCGTCTATGAACCTTATCAATAGAGGAGCAGACGAAAGAGACCTCGTTTATTCTGGTTTGGAAGAAACCATGATTACCGCCTACGACAACATTAGAGATAGAATGATGGGGACAGAAGGCATTAACGACCTTAGAACCGCTGCCTTTGTAGAAGCTATTGACAAAGTTGCTGTTAGCTACGAAAACCTTGGTATTTGGCCATAGTATCCACTAGATGATGATAGTGAAGAGGGGTTTTCCAACTTGGAGAATCCCTCTTTGTTTTTGATGTGGCTTTTCGTGTCAATTTGTAAGACCCAGTTGCCTCTGGGTTCCTTCTCTGAACATTATTTATGAAGAATCAGTAGATAGTATTGCGGAAAGATTCTACTTTACTATTTTCATGGGCTAAAACTGAAACATGGCCACTTCACTCAACTACCGGGTAGAACCGAAAGAAAACATCTATTTTGCTATTGCGCTAATCATCAGCTTATTGATGTACACCGCAATAATTATTGGCCTTGCAGCGGCAGTTGATGTGGGCAAGAGTGAAGTGCTGGTGGTGGTTGCCATTTACGGTATTGTGATTCTTGTTTTTCTTCATCTATTTAGAGGAATGCTTGTTGGTCTTATTAGAGGCAACGCGGTCAAATTGGGTCCGCATCAATTCCCAGATATTCATTCCATTGCAATGGCACAAGCACAAAAACTTGGGCTTAACCGAATACCCGATATTTATCTGTTGCAGCAGGGCGGTTCGCTCAATGCGTTTGCCACGCGCTTCATGGGTGCCGATTACATTGTGCTTTTTTCAGACATAATGGATGAGGCGTACGAACAAAACTTAGAAACGGTAGAATTTATAATTGCGCATGAATTGGGTCATGTCAAGCGCAATCATATTCTTAAAAGATTGATTGTTCTTCCTGCCATGTTCATCCCCTTTTTTGGATATGCCTATTCGCGAGCGTGCGAATACACGTGCGACAGCATTGGAGCATCGTTGAGTGCGCAAGGCGCAAGGTCTGGCCTTGTGGTTTTAGCAGCTGGGACCAAACTTTTCAGAAAGGTTGATATTGACAAGTTTGTCGAACAACGTCAGACCGAATCGGGGTTTTGGTTCTGGTTTTCAGAAAAACTTTCTACCCACCCGCACATTGTCAAACGGTTGGCGAGGTTCTCAGGAATCGCTCCGCTTCAAGCTCGAACTAATTCTGCGGTTAACAGCTATGCAAAGCAAGAAGCGAAACCCGAAATTTTACAGCCTGCAGACATGTTGGAAAAGCAACCGAATGATGCAAATCGCTTTATGCCAAAATAGCTTTCTTTCGACCTATCGAGCAATGGTCTATCAAGTCATTATTCACCCAACTTATCAATCCTAAAATGCAAACCGTAAAACTCTATTTTGCCA
>JBDNJH010000234.1:0-9331 GCA_041687875.1 Flavobacteriales bacterium
GACCACCTGAAAAGCGAATTGGCGAAAATTGGATAGAACGCGGATGACACAGATTGGGCGGATTTACGCTGATCTTTGTCAGTGAACTCTGTGCCTGTCTTCGTGTTCTCTGTGGTTAAATAATCTCTGCGACCTTTGCGTAAACTCAGCGACTTTGTGGTTAAATGAACACGCACAACGTTTATTTCGAAGATAAAGGTCTCGTTCCGTACAAGGAATGCTGGGACTACCAGCTTTCTAAGTTCCATAAAATGGTGGAGCGCAAAAAGGGTAGTAAGGGTTTGATGCATCAAACCCCTGAGCTGGAAAAACCAACCGAAAGCCGATTGATCTTCTGCTCTCACCCACACGTTTACACACTCGGAAAAAGCGGAAATGAGGAAAATCTGCTACTCACCGAAAGCGAACTCAAATTCCATGGAGCGGAATTCTATCACATCAACCGAGGAGGTGACATTACCTACCACGGCCCAGGACAGATCGTTGGTTATCCAATTTTCGACCTCGATTTTTTCTTTCACGACATCCACAAGTTTATTGATAAGCTTGAAGATGCAATCATTACCACGCTGGCCTCATACGGCATTGAAGCAGGCCGCGGACCCAAAGGATTCACAGGCGTTTGGATTGATTGGGAAAAGCCAGAAAAAGCCAGAAAAATCTGTGCTTTTGGAATGCACGTGAGCCGTTGGGTAACCATGCACGGTTTTGCGCTCAATGTCAATACCGATCTAGCGTATTACAAACACATCATTCCGTGCGGAATTGACGATAAGGCCGTTACCTCAATGCAGGCCGAATTAGGAAAACCAATTGACGAATTGGAAGTGAAATCAAAGCTAAAAACGGAAATTCAGAAAGCTCTCGAAATTCAGTCTTTCTTGTAGTGTCTCCGAAGAAATCGATTCAAGTTTGCTTCCTTGTCAAGTTCGGTCTCATCGTAAATGAATTTAACCAGTTGCTTCGCGAAGAACGGAGCAATCATCACGCCTTTCGTTCCCATTCCGTTAAATAAAAACAGGGTTTTGTGTTCTGGATGAACGCCAATTGCTGGTCTTCTATCTACCACAGTTGGACGAATAGCTGCTTTTTCCTCCATCACTTCAAACCTTACGTTCAATGTCTTTTCGGCTTTGGAAAGCAATTCTGCCGTGGCCTCCTTGGTCGGAATTTCATCCAAAACATCCCATTCATACGTTGCCCCAAGGTTAAAAATGTCCTTTTCTTCCGTTGGAAACAGAAAGAATTGCTGATTATAGATTTTATCTGCGGTCAGCGAACCATCAGTCCTGACCGTTAGAATCTGACCTTTTGTTGGCTTAAAAGGAATCCAATTGAAATAGGGATTTTTAGAAATGAAGCGGCCCTCGGAGAAAATGATTCTTTCTGCTCGCAGCTCTCCGTACTCAACTTTTGACTCACCGACTTTTAACTTGTAATGGTCAAATGCCTGGTTTATAAGGATGCCCTCTTGCTTCAGATATTCGCGATAAGCTGTTATCAGTTTCTCAATTCTTACAAGTCCAGCACTTTTAATTATAACGCTAGCAATAATCTCATCAGAGAATGGGCCAGTAGGTTTTAGTTCTTCAACGGATTCTACATATGGCGAAAGCCTGCCCTCGGCAATAACCTGATGCCATTCATTTACTTCGTCTATAGAGGAAATAGGCTTGAGAATAGGAAAGTGATGAAGAAAGGATTTTATTCCCAGCTTTTCATCCAATTCGCTATAGGCTTCTACTAACGCTGGAATCAATTCATCGGCCTTCCAACTTTTAAGCTTCCGTTTAAATACAACTGGGTTGTAAATGCCAGCAGCAATAAGCGAAGCAGAATTTGCTGGACAATTATCAATTACTAAAAATGATTTTCCTGCTTTTTCGAGTTGATGACAAAGATTTATGCCCGCAATTCCTAGCCCTACAACCAGATTCTCGGTCTCTCTCAATCAATCTAAAGTTTGGAGGTGTAAGTGGCCCCAAACATAGATAAGGGAATAAATACCATAAAATCCAAATAGAACCATTCTGGATAGGTTGGAATAACAATCATGTTTACCAGACCAAAAATGGTAAGAAGAGCACCTAGTGTAAGACCAACATTCATGGTATCATCCTTGAGAATAAAACCTACGGTAAGGCCACCTGCCAATGAGGCAATAGCGTGCGAGGCAATAACGAACACAAGCCCTACAGAAGACAAACTTGCAATCATTTTTCTTGCACCATCAATAGAAATGCTAAACGAATCGGGAGAGCCGAAAAATGTAATCGAACTAAGAGTTCCGATGGATATGAGAGCAAAGGCAACGGTGAGGCCAGCTATAACAGCGAGAAACTTTTTCATTGGACAGTGGATTTGGTAATACCAAGGTAATGAAAAAGTATTCTGTTTCTTATTTCGAATATTTTATCAATGCAAGTTTTGCAGCATTGTATGCGTTAACCACTCCACCATTAACAGACAATTTCTTGAATTTGGCAGACTTGCTCTGCTGGTATTCTGGGTCAGGCATCAGCACAGAAAGTTTCGGGTATTTGTTGCTTGACTCTAGCAACAACTGCTTCAGTTGGTATGCCGTAATCTCAGGGAAATAAGATTTGATTAATGCGGCAACACCACTCACAACTGGAGCAGCCATGCTGGTTCCATCTTCAAATTCATACGTATTATCTGGTTTGGTTGAATAAATCTGAACACCAGGAGAGAACAGGTCTACCGATTTTTTTCCATAGTTGGAGAACACGCCTATCAAGCGTTCATCACCAGTTGAGGAAGATGCCCCAACGGTTAACCAAGTTGAGCAAGCTCCTTTTTGAAAGGCATAATTAGGATCAGGAAAATTGGCCGCTTTGTCTAAGTTTTCGGCATCGTTTCCAGCAGCATGAATCATCAGAACACCCTTGTCTTCTGCATGTTTAATCGCCATTTGAACGGCCTCAAAATGTGGCGAATACGCTTTTCCGAAGCTCATATTGATGATGCTGGCACCATTATCAGCAGCATAGCGGATGGCGTTCGCCACATCTTTATCAAACTCGTCTCCGTTAGGAACGGTTCTCAAAATCATCAATTCCACATTTGTGGCAATGCCGTCCATTCCAATGCCGTTTCCACTAACGGCACCAACAATTCCGGCCACATGCGTTCCGTGGTCATCATGTGGGGCAGAAACATCGTTATTGCCATAGAAATGGTCTTCCATATCATCAGGATTATCGCCAAGAAAAGACCGATCTACAAAACTTGGGTTGTAGTGAAACTCCAACTTGTCTTTTAGATAACCGTGATATTTCTCCAATCCCTCTTTGGAGAAATCAGCATCTTGGGATAGCCCAGTGAGAATGTTCTTGTGTAGTTGGAGACCCTCGTCTTCAGGTTCCCACGACAGGAGGTCTTCGGTGGTGTAATTTTCGCCAAGTGCTGCTTTTGCGGCACTATCCGAAGCTGTGTAAACGGTCAAGAATCCGTCTATCTGTCCGAACTCGGCCGCGGCTTCGTTCAACTCTTTCAAAATCTCGGATTCTGCCTTTTTAAAGAATTCATAGTCGGCCCGGTCAGATTTAGCAACCGCCTCTTTCGACTCAATCTCTTTAAATCGAGGAGCCAATTTTCGGTAAATCCGAGTTATTTCCAAATTCGCCTCATCCAAATTCTCTCCTTTTGAGTTTCCTAAGAAATTCCAGCCATTCACGTCATCAACATAACCGTTCTTGTCATCGTCAATGCCGTTTCCAGCAATCTCTCCTTTGTTCACCCAAATATTGCCCTTCAGGTCTTCGTGGTCGGTGTCAACGCCCGAGTCTAAGATTGCAACTACCACTTTGGTCGGCTTTCTATCTTTTAAAAGCTCATAGGCTTTTTCTGCACCAACGCCATAAATTCCTTCTGACGGGTCTTTCATGTGCCAGCCCTTCAGCGATTCATCCTGAGAGAAGGCGGAAAGGGAAATCAGCATTGAGAATGTCAATGCTGCAATGATTTTATTTAGAATGCTCATGTAATTTGAGTTGAGAACAATTTCGGGCGGTAATAATACCCATGTTTTTGAAATGGGAACGCAAAAAGTAGATGACTGTTCTCTGCCCAGCATGGATCTAACTTTTTTTAGGAACACGAATTTCTTTTGACAGGAAAAATTGAGGCATAAAAAAAGCCGTCCTCCCCAGGACGGCTTTCAACCTACAACCCATGAAACCACCTAAGCGGCATTCAAAGAAGCCTTGAAGTCTTTTTTATATGCTCTGCCAATTGGCACGCTGAATCTCATTTCGCTATCGCGGATCTCAATCGTGCTTCCTTTCACGGCCGAAACCTTGTCCATGTTCACGATAAAGGATCGATGTGAGCGCACGAATAAGTTATCTGGCAATGAATCTACCATATCTTTCATGGTAGAAAGCGTGATGTATTTTCCCGTGGTGGTCTTAATGATCACATAATCACTGAGAGCCTTGATGAAGAGTATCTCATCCAGATTGACAGGTACCAATTGATAATTAGCCTTGATTAAAATCCTCTCCTTTCCGTTTCCGCTATTTGTATCCGTTCTCATGACCTGGGCTTTTGATCGTTAATGTTGTCGTTCTGGTAATAAAATTTCCGTTTGATGGTAGTATTACACTTTTCAGCCCTTGGAAGTTTCCACTTTTAGACGAAATTGGCCTAATTCACGACCAATCGACCAACGGACGGTCTTGAGGTTTGTGCTTGGCTCAGTTCGGAAACGCATTTTATTACTTTTGCAAGCCCTATTTTTTTTGATAGATAACATTTAACCAATTAGCGCGTTTGTCGCTCACTTCCAGTTCATTGGTAAGACAACTCTTCATATTAGCTCTAGTTCTGTTCGGTTTTGCGGCTCATTCGCAAGAGGGAAAACTTGTGCTTAATGGTAACGTGACCAAAGAAGGTCAACCATTGGGTGAGGCGGAGATCAAGATTTTTCGTTTGGATGGCGGCCTGAAGTATTCCTATGCCAATAATGTTGGGAAGTTCGTTGCCTCACTTGATTTGAACAGCGAATATGTAGTCAGCGTTTCAGAAAAAGGCTATGCCACCAAGACCATAACCGTAGTAACAAAAGTCCCAGCAGGAGTTAAAGGAGAGTACGCTCAGTCTGTGACGTTGGATTTACAACGAATGCGTCAAGACCATAAAGGCAATGCCATTAGGGAAGAAACCGCTGGCGGGGTTATGTTCAATGAAGGGGCAGGTGCATTCGTGACCGTTACCCGTGACATTAGCCGAATTGAAGAAGAAATGGCCGCAGCCGCAGAAAACGCCAAAATACGTGATGCCGCCCGTCAGAAAGCGTTGGCCACAGCCCGCGAAAACGCACGATTGGATTCCATTGCGCGTGCACGCGAACTTTTCGTATCCGATTCCATCGCCAATTGGGCTTTGAGACAAGAAGAATTGAAGGCCGCCAAGGAAAAATCGCGCATAGATTCGCTGGCTGCGGTTGAGGCTCATTTGGCAAAAATGAAAGCCAAACTGGCACAGAAGCGCGAAGACGAATTGAGCAACGAAGCAAAGAAATTGGATGATCTTGCAGCTGCTGAGCGTGAACGCAAACGACTGGCGGCTTTGCAAGCGGCCAAGGCAGACTCGACTAAGAATGCGCAGCTGTCTGCTGCTGATGCACTGGCGGCAGCGGAAAAGGCCAAAAAAGATTCCATTGCTGAAGCAAAACGCCTGAAAGAATTGGCAGAACAGGCCAAACAGGATTCGATTCTCGCTTCGCGTGATGCAGATAAGCTTGCCCTTCAAAAGGAGAAAGAGGCCGAGCGATTGAGAAAGTTGTCGGAAAAGGATTCGACAGCAGCGGCAAAAGAGGCGGAAAGACTGGCTTCTGAAGCGGCTAAGCAATTGGAAGCTCAGCGTAAACTGACAGAGGCAGATTCTTTGGCAGGGTTGAAGGATGCCGAGCGCAAAGCGGCAGAGCTTGCCCGACAACTGGAAGCACAGCGAAAACAGGCAGAAACAGATTCTTTGGCAGGGTTGAAAGAGGCCGAGCGCAAAGCTGCAGAGATTGCCCGACAACTGGAAGCACAGCGAAAACAGGCAGAAACAGACTCGCTGGCAGGGTTGAAGGATGCGGAACGTAAAGCTGCAGAACTGGCCAAGCAGTTGGAAGATGAAAGGAAGAAAGCGGAGGCAGATTCTTTGGCGGCAGCTAAAGAAGTTGAGCGCATTGAGCGCGAACGTCTTGCAGCGTTGGATGCCGTTAAGCGTCAAGCGGAAAAGGATTCTATAGATGCGGCTAAGGAAGTAGCACGGGTTGCGGCTGAACTCGCAAAGGAGTTAGAAAGGCAGCGCAAGCAGGCCGTCACCGATTCTATTGCTTCAGCAAAAGAAGCACAGCGTTTGGCTGACGAAGCCGCGCGTTTGGCAGAAGAAGTAAGGAAGAAAGCGTCTTTAGATTCCATTGCTGAGGTCAAGCGATTGGATGTGGTTGCAGAACAAGCGAGGGTAGATTCCATCGCCACATCAAAAGAAGAAGCGCGTGTGGAGCGTCTTCGTCAGCAAGAAGAAGCCGTGAGGTTGGAGAAGGAACGTATAGAAACCATTGCAGCGGAAAAGGAAGCGGCCAAACAGGCAGAAATTGCCCGTGTTCGTGAACAGCGTAAGGAAAACACGCTCACCATTACAACCGATACCAAAGGCGGTGATGTAATCACCACGGTTGTGGCCGACATCTATAATGTAAAGACCACCTATAAGAAGATTGCTCATAGTTGGGGCGATGTGTTCTACTACAAAGGCGAAGCAATCATAACGGACGCGCTTTACAAAACAGAGATGCAGAACGCTCGAAACGAGGTGAATCCAGAAAACGTAAAGGAGTAAAAGGTTTAATTCTTAGGCAAATTGCGTGTGACGGTGGTCAATAATTCTGTGTATTATTTTTCAACAATGGTTTGATTATTCCTTTTTTTTTAATTTCATCAACGAAACTAGAATTGGGGAAGCCGAAAACCAATCGATAGAGTAGGCAACGTTTAAAACCTTTTTATTATGAAAAAGTTAATAATGGCCGCTGCATTTTTGTGTAGCACAACGAGTTATGCTTAAAATCGGGGGGCGCTGTTATGCTCACGCCTGATGTCGGACAAGGATATTTGGTGCTGAATAAAGCCGAAAACCCGAATGTAAAAACGTGGGTGGTTGAAGTGAATACTCGAACCTTTGACCAGAACAACCAACCACAAGACAAAACATTAGATAAGATTTCACTCAAGAACAATATAAATTATTGGCAGGTTCCTGAGAAAATTTCGGCATCTGGCACCTTACGATTCTTGGAGATAACGGGACTAGACGGTAGCGGAAACACCCTTGTTTCTGAAGACCCCATTATTATTTCCGACCATCCTGAAACGGCTTTAGAATCTGGCAGCACCTCTTCATTCTTACCTGGCTGCGAATGGCTGTGTAACGGTTCCTATTATGCATGGGAAATAAAGCAGCATGTGAACCCCGATATGCCCTTGGACGGGCCGAGTGTCCTACAGGTGGAGACAGCCCTCACTTTCAATGTGGGCTTGGATGAGGCAATCCCCTATTATAGATACATCACTCCGGGGGAGTATAATACCAGCTGTCCGAATGGGGTTGGAACTATAGGCGATGTTTCATGTGGTGAAGTAACAGGTCTTTGGCTGACCCCTCCGTTCAATGTGAGTGTTAGTGACAATAATTACCGCAATGCGGATGGGGTTCCGCTGCATGGCAATAATATTCGTGGAGTTGGTAAAACGCTGGGTTCTTGGGTTGGCCAAAACCTTATAAGTACTCCTGAGCTGTCTTTTGGAATGGACAAATGCGGCAATGATACGTGGTGGGCAATGGGAATTGTCAATAATAATCGACCAATACCTAACGGGTATCCTGTTGACGGTACAGGCACCAACTACTATCCAATATTGGAATGTAATGACCCCTCCCCCTCTAATGGAATTGAAGCTTCTGGATCATCCAATTCATGCATAGAAGGAGTGTGGCAGGATTTACTCAACACGCCTACTCAATCTCCAGATGACAATGACAGCATTGGTGATGTTTGGACTCCCTTTGTAGAAGCAATCGTGGAATGTCTAACAGAAGAAGAAGATGATGATGGGTCCGTGCTTTCATGGCAGGAACGGATAAATAAGATAACCATTTTAAACCTAAATGACGTTACAAATCCTGTAATAGAGATAGATCCCGCAGATGCTTCTACGTTTAGTGATGGTCTCAATCTACGACCTGGTTTGTATAATTTTGGATTCGTGGTAAAGGATATAGGCTATGTTCCCATGATATTTGAGTTAGATAAAAAACTAACCGTGAACATGGCTATGTCCAACCTTTTAAGCGTTAATATCTACCCTGTACCGATTGTTGATAACAAGTTCACCATTGACATGACCGCAAGCGATGCGCTCAATTTCACCTACGAATTCCGAGGCAGCAATGGAACCTTGCTTTACTCAGAAAAATTCAGTCTTAAGAAAGGTCAACAATGGAAACATATGGTGAAACCTAGATTGGGAGTGCCGAATGGCAACCACTTCAATCGTTTTGTGTTCCAAGACGGCAGCACTCTTTCATTTCAAACCATTAAATAGTTCTAACCAGCATGGCTGGGGTAATCACTTATAGTGACCTCAGCCATGCCATTTTTTCATACTATGAAAACTAACCTTCTAATCGTGCATCTTCTCGCACACGCATTTTTCAATTCGTTATTCGCACAATCGCCAGGGAGTCTTGACGTTGATTTTGGCACTAGTGGTTTTGAAACGTATGACGTTAATGGACTTGATGATCGAGCTGAAAACCTTACCCTTCTGCAAGATGGGAACATTCTATGTTCTGGTAAAACGCAAGTCGGATTGTTCAGTTTCGACATGCTGGCCGTTAATGTTCTATCAACTGGGGTATTAGAATCGAGTTTTGGTCAAGACGGCTTTATTATCAAAGAACTGGTTTCCACCAATGATGGAATCTCTGATTTTTTCGAACTTGAGGATGGTGAAGTTCTTGCCGTAGGTTTTACAACCGTTACTGATAATTCTGATTACGCTCTTTTACTGTATGATTCAGATGGGAATGAACAGCAGCCCTTTGGTACTAATGGCTTACTTACTGTAGATATTGGAGGGGTTTCCAATGTGCCAGGTTCAAGTTCCTTTACAAGCGCTAGTGTAAAGATTTTAAAATAGGCATACTAATGAATGTAATTTCCATGTATCTTCGTTGTATGGGAAGAACAGGTATGAGTTTGTCTATCAATGAAGGGGAACTTCACGAGTTGAGGGTGATGTCACGCAGCAGTAAA
>JBDNJH010000235.1:0-7913 GCA_041687875.1 Flavobacteriales bacterium
ACCCGGGCACTGCCAGAACTATTGAATCCCCATAGGCTCTGAAAAGGGGCCTACCTCCCGTTCATAACCCGCTACCGGAAGCTGTTGAGTCAACATAAGCTACAATGAACTGCGGCCATGCCGCACTGCATTGTAGCTTAATTGTTACCGCCACATCAATTTCGGTAATGCTGTTGATGGCTTTTACGCTGTGCTTCACTTCCACAGCAGCCAGTTCGAAAGAGATCTCGCTCAGTGCGATTGTAATTGGATTAAAACTGCTGATGATGAATGATTGCGACATATAGCTGATGTGTGTAATAAGCAACGTGTCGTTAAGTTTTACATTCTCTATTGCGAATTTCCCATCTTTGGATGAATGCGTGTGAGCACCTGCATTGGTGGTGATATGGGCGTTTATAATGCCCGAATTGTTATTGTCGGTGATGGTACCAGTTAAGGTTTGAGCACTTACAGACAAAAGACCAGCAAAAAAGGCAAGAAGGATGGCCAGTTTATTCATGGCCTCAAAACTAAGAAGCTGTCAGAATGTTCATCTGTTTTTTGTAGTGTTCAGAGGTAATCGTTAACACTTAATGAAACAACCAAAGTCTGTTTAAAGTTCCGCAAAAGGGTCTTCTTCTGAAAATTCGTTAATGCTTGCTGCGGCTTTCATATCAGTCAAACGCAGCTTGACGAAACTCAGCTTGTGCAAACCTGCCGCTTTAGCACCTGTTTCAAGCGTTTGCCAATCTTCCCAACTAAACTTTATACCTTTAATTGGAATGATAGAGACCCACATTTTTACTTCTATCGGAAGGCCTGTCTCATCAGTTATCCAGAGATAAGAATCGCCTGGTGTGTTGCCGCCAGAAGTGTAGGTAATGAGCAGGGCATCGTTTCCGTCTTCGGTTTTAACGTACGCCCTTTCTGTTCCGTCATCGTACAGTTTATCAAACGGATTGAGCCAAAACGAATCGTTTGCCCACGAATTCCAAGCCTCATCAATAAGCTCGGTTAATTTTTCACCTTCAACTGGCTCGCCATCTTTCCATGCTTTGCCTTGTTTGGTGGTGTGACTAAATATCACAATGGTTTTGCCCCATTCAACGCGCGAATAATTCCGTTGGCGGTCCCAAATGTGCTTGTTCTGACCTGCGAATGTCCACCCAACAATTGCGGTTTTCTGCCATGCATCAAATGCGGTGGCTCTCATAATTTTATGCGCGAGAGAATCGGCATGTGGTCCAGTATCTTTCTCAGTTATGGCTTTGTCTACTCCTGCGCAGCCCATAATAAGCAGGAGTGAAGCAGCTAGGAAAATTGAATATTTCATGCAACAAGTTACTCAGTTTTGATGAGTAGTAAAATGTATCACTTACCCTGCCGCAACGGGAGAATGAGTCCGCTGAGATTGAATTCGCGTTTTCGTGTGTTGAAAACGCCATTGTCTGTGGCCATCACATCACTAACTGAGCAAAAACTTTGCGGAATGTGCTCTTTTACTAAAGCAGTAATTTCCTTGTTGTTCTTTCGATTCAATATCAAAAAAAGTTGCTTCACGGGCCCGTTGGCACCCATTCCTTCAAATACGGTATAACCTTGATTAATGGCTTTTAATGCAGCAAGAAAGCCATCAACGGGTTGAGGGGTGATGATTCTTAGTTGATGTTTCCCAAGAGCAAGTCGTTCTTCAATCTTGAATCCAATCATGCTGCCAACAGTAAATCCCATTGCCCAAGCAAGGTAGCTTGACCAATGATTAAGGTGCTGCATCACTTGCCCGATGGCAGTAATCCAAAGCAGAACCTCAAAGAAACCAACCAAGCGAACTGCTTTTCTGTTGCCTCGGCTTATGAGCACAATTCGCAACGTACCCAAACTCGTGTCAACGGTTCTGGTAAGAAAAATGAAAAAGGGAAGAAGGGTCTCGAAATATGGGATTGACTCAGCCATTTAGCAGGTGCTTATCAATGAATTCGCGCACGCAGGCATCACCACCTTTTCTAGTTAGAATGACGTTGGCTTTTAGTTTGATGGCTTCCACCGCATCAGCAGGACAACCAGAAAAACCAACAGCTTCCATCACTTCCAAATCATTTACATCATCTCCAATGTAAGCCACTTGATTGAGTTGAATTTCAAACTCCCTACACCATTCAGAAAGCACATCAATCTTTGGTCTTGGTCCGATGTAAATGTGCTCAACTCCCAAGGTTTTGGCTCGTCCTCTCACAATCATGGCTTGGCTACCCGAACTTAGGAAAGCAACCTTCAAGCCTGCTTTTATAGCTAGATGAATTCCCATTCCATCCTTTGTGTTGAATTTTTTGAATTGGTCGCCACTTTCGGTGTAGTACATACCGCCATCGGTCATTACTCCGTCAACGTCAAGTACAAGAAATTTGATGTTGCTGGTGGCTAAAGATTCAAATGCGTCAGACATGATTTACATTTTTAAAGTTCAAAAATAGGTTTCGACTGTGCTCAACCAAGCGTGTTTCTGTAAATTCAGTCGAAGAGAGGAGTCTCTTGCAATTAGCTTTAGCAAAGAGATGCTTCATCCGCCTTACGCAGACAGAAGAAAAGTAGACTGAAACTAAAAGCCAATACCGAAGCGTAAGCCAGCCATTAATAGGGTGGCATTATTTCGTGTGCCATACGAGTCGTAATAACCATTCAAACCATCGTAGATATAGTAGTTTTCTTCGTAGGTTACGTTCTTGAAATTGATATTCATCAGTAAGCTGAAGTTGATGCGTCTGCGTGTATTAAAACGCACCCCGAAACCCACAGAACCCATTACTCCGCCACTTACCACTTCCGTTGTTCCATAGCTATAGCCAAAGCCATTATCTTCATACAAATCATTTACGTCCATGCCATTTGAATTGGGGCCAACAGCGGCATAACCAGCTTCTATCGCATAGAATGGCGTTATTTTTCTGTCGAGAATATCGCCAGCATAATAAACGTAGAGCGGGAGGAAAGCCCCCGATAGGTCGGTGGTATTCAATCCGTTAAGGATGTTATTGAAAGGAGAGCCCATTGCCCCATCTAGCCCAATACCAATACCAAGATGCCCTAAACGACCGAATTTATAACCATTCACAATTCTTACTCCAAGTTGTCCAGCTTCTAGCAACAATTGACTCTGAAAAAAGTATCCTTTCAAACGAGGCTCAAACGGCAACTTGATTCGTTGTGGCTTATCATAACCAGGTGCTGTGGTAACCATCTCATTAAACGGGACTTCCTTCGTCATTCTTGAAACATTGCCCACCAACACAGCTATAACGCTACCGCCCATAATCTGAATCTTCATGCTCTCATTCGGCACCTGCTCTATAATTACACCTCGGTAAACACTGCCATCTTTTAGATAGATAACATCTTCGAGATACTGTTGAGCTAATAAACCAAGGGGTAGAAAGGTGGCTAAAAGGAGAATCAGCTTTTTCATAGTTGTTGAATTTAAAGTCAAATGTACTTGCAGTTGAGCGGAGTAAATCGTTTTTATTGAAATTTAATAAAGACAACGCCTTATCGTTGCGTATTGATTGCGAAAAAGAAGTGCAGTATAGCGCCTAAAGTTGCAACGCAAGCTCCCAGAAAGGAGGCAGCATCAAAAGAGCTGAAAACATATTTTATCTTCGTGTAATGCGCAGGGCTTTTAATAATTCCGACATTGCCTACCGTTATTCTAACCAAACTATACACATGAAACGAAACATTTACCAAAACATCATTCCTCTCATTCTGCTCCTTTGCCTGAGCCTTTTTGGTGCTTCAACTTCTGTTGCGCAAAACGTTTCGGTGGTCACTTTTGACGATACGCACCAGCGGTTCGGTGGTGGTTTTGACACACGAACGGTGCAAGATACGTTCCAGCTACCTGCATCACTTGAAGGGTTCAATCAGATTCTGATGCACGTGGAACTTTCTTGCCCACCGGGAGGTTGCGACCCGTGGGACCGTTTTGCCGCCATCTCTCTTCAAAAGGAAAATGAATGGTTAGAAATTGGACGATACATGACGCCCTACAGAAAAGCCTGCGGGTGGGATATTGATGTAACCGATTACAGCACGCTGCTCACAGGCGAAGTTGTACTTCGTTCGTTCATAGATACGTGGGTTAATCCAGCATGGCTTGTTAAAGTCACGTTTGAATATGTGGAAGGAACTGAGGGCATTCCGCTTACTCAAGTGGAGAATGTGTGGCAGAACTACGGCCTTGTTTATGGCGATACAACGCAATTGAGCACGCTTCCTGTTGCCGACCCAGTCATTGCAGCTGCCATCGACAGCGTAAAACTCAAGGTTGTCATTACAGGTCATGGGCAAGGAAACACGAATAATGCTGCTGAATTTTCTCAGAAAACACATGAAGTGTATGTGGATGGTTCTTCTGCTTTTTCGCACTATTTATGGCGTTCCGATTGCAATTCAAATTCGTGCTCGCCACAATCCGGCTCGTGGCAATACAACAGAGCAGGGTGGTGCCCCGGTGCCGATGTTGAACCAGCGTATTTCAACCTTACATCGCTTGTTACACCCGGTTCGGCAATTGAGCTTGATTATAGATTGGCAAGTTATTTCAATCAGTGCAGCCCAAATAATCCAGATTGCTCTACCAACAACAACTGTCCTGATTGCGACTACAATTACAATGGTCATACACAGCCGTATTATGCCATTTCAGGTCAGCTCATCACGTTTCGCGGTGTTGCAGCATCTGTCAACGAATTAAATGCTCGCAGCATTTTTGCCATTGTTCCTAATCCTGTTGGCGATTCCGACAACCTCACCGTTAAACTCTTATCAGGAAACAGGAATTCGATCTTGAGCGTGTACAACCTACTGGGAGAACAAGTATGTGCTTCGCAAGTGCTTACGCAAACATCAACGGTTTTGCAATTAAACGCAGAGGCTGGTGTCTATATCGTTGTTCTTGAAGAAGGACAGCAGCGATATGTTCAGAAACTGGTTATCCAATAATTGATTAACATCGTTTAACATTATAACCGAACATTTAATGCGTAAAATTCTACCATTTAGAAGTTCGTTCTACGTTAATGTGCTGAGTCTATTATTATTGATGACCCCTTCTGTTTGTAGTTATGGTCAATCTACAGCCAGAAAGCAATCGTTGGAGATGATTATACTTGGCGATAACCTCATGCATATTGCCAGTTGGTCAGAGGCACTTTATGCTTACGATAATGCCATTGCCTTAGACCGAACCTTTGCCACTGCGTATATGAAAAAGGCAACCGTTCTAGCCAAGTTGGGGAGAACAAAGGAAGCCCAGAAACTATATGACAAGGCCATAGAACTCAATCCATCTTCAGAATACATTTATGACGATCGGGCTAAACTCAAAATGCTGGCCATGGATTATGAGGGTGCGATGAGTGATATTGATGAGTCGATTGGACTTAATCCGAAGAATGACCATACCCGCAATCTGAAAGTGGATGGACTGATTGCCATGAAGGCATATCAACAGGCAATTACTGAGATTGACACCTTGATTGCTGCTGAATACAAGGTAACTGATGGATTGGAACGAAAGGCCTTGGTGCAGATGATGATGGATTCCACCACCGCCTGCAAAGAGACCATCAACGCTCTGCTTGCCATGAAAGACAGTTCGGCCATGGCCTAGACCTTTTAGGTCTTCTCAGCTTAAGGGAAGGCGACTACACCATGGCACTGGAGCATTTTACCAAGGCAATTGAACTTGACCCATCTTTTGCACTGGCTTATTACAATAGGGGAGTAGCCTTTCACTTTATGGGAAATAATGATGCTGCCATGAACGATTTTGACAATGCCATTGACCTACGGCACAACCTAGCGCAATTCTATTTTACGCGGGCGTTGACTGCAAATCAGGAAGGCGAGATTGACATTGCTCTTGCAGACTATGATAAAGCACTTCTGATGAATGATAATTTCACCGCTGCATTCTATAATCGTGCTTATGCACTCAAATTATTAGGGGAATATACCGAAGACATCAAAGCGGTAGATGATTATCTATTCACAGATCCGGAAAGTCCGCGTGCTTGGAATCTAAGAGGAAATATCTGTACCCTGAATAGCGATTATCCGAAAGCACTAGAGAGCTATACCGAAGCTATAAATCTAAATGCTGAGTATTCGCAGGCGTTCTATAATCGAGGAGTAGTTAACCTCATGAGCAACCATTATCGACAAGGCTGCGATGACCTACAAGAGGCCGAACGATTGGGATATGAAGAGGCCAGTTTGAAGATTAAGGCTTTCTGTACTTATTGATACTCAGTTTAAATGCTTGTCCGAATCTGTTGTCGTTTCAGGTTTTGTAGAATTTGACATTCATTACCCGTTAGATCGCGCTTTCTCCTCAAATTGTCCATTGCAGATTATGTCCAACTTTACATGGTGGCAGTAAACGATTGTATATTCTGATATTATAAACACGGTTAAGTTACTTCCTCAAAAATACCGCGGGAGTTCCCATAGGCGCTTCTACTTCGTGCCAAGCAGCACCTTGAAGCACCTCTTTGGTAAAGAAATGTGTCCATTCTCCTTCTGGGAAATAACCTCTAACCGTGGTCTGTCCGCGTTCGGTAATGGGTAGCACAAGCATATTATCGCCTACAAAGAACTGGTATATGGTATTAAGACAATTTGAGTCATTTGGACAAACCAACCACGGATGACGGATTACGGGAATACCCGTTTCTGATGCCTCTTTTATCAAATGCTTAAAAAGCGGTTCCATCGCCTTGTGAATTTTAGCAAATGCTGAGAAATAGGTTTGGGTTTCATTGTCGGTGTAATACTGCACCATATCGTTCGGTAGAAGTCCTTCGTGCGTTCGGAAGAGGGGAGTGAAGGCCTCAAACTCAATCCAACGGAACAGGAGTTCCTTATCGCGTAGGTAGTTCTTAAAGAACGGGAATTTGAGAGCAGTGTAACCACCAATATCCGAATGGTTAATAGCCATGCCGCTCAACCCAGAACTTAGCAGGGCGGTAATGGCCGAGCCCAATCCGTCATTCTCTCCAAAATCGACCATCTGATCGCCTGCCCAAAAGAGTGCAGAAATACCTGAAGAACCCGTAAATCCCGAACGGGAGAAGAACACAACTTCGCCCAGTTTACCTGCTTCTTCAATCGCTTCTCGGTTCACTTTGGCCCAATCTGCTGCAAAGCGGTTGTGGTAATCTTTCGGGTCTTGTCTGCTGTGCAGCTTGCAGTCAAACGGCAACCACTCTGCAAAGTCGGCCATCCAACCGCTCAATCCATTACCAATCATGTTCGTTTTAATGATGTCTTTTATCCATTCGCGTGCTGCGGGATTGCTCAGATCAATGATGTAGCCCTTGAAACCACCAAAAGGAATCAGATACGGACTGCCATTCGTTTTGTGAACGATGTAGCCTTTCTCAAGAGCTTCGTTGGTCATGTCGGTTTCTTCTAACAAGAACGGATTGATGTAGCCCATCACTTTGATGTCCTGCGCATTCATATCGGCACAGAACTGCTTGAAATCAGGATAGGTGGCTTCGTCTGGTTTCCATTCCCAGCGCAAACGCGAACCAATGCTTGTTTGCTTTTTGCCCACCCAGTCCTGGATCCAAATGGCAGAAACAGGATTGCCATAAGCTTGGGCATCTTTCACCAATTGCTTTACACGTTCTGCTCCTCCTTGAATGCCGAGAATGGTTCCGTAGGTCCAATCGGGAAGGTCGGGCATTCTGCCCAGATCAGCCGTTATCTTTTCAAGCAGTTTTTTGGGAGAATCTGCTTCCCACATCCGAAGCTTTAGTTCATCATCATGAACTATAAAGGTGATTTCACCATCGACAGTAAGATCAATTTCTGAGTAACAATCGTTCTCAATCAAATAGGCTTTATTGTCTGTAGAAAGGATGAGTGGA
>JBDNJH010000236.1:0-5805 GCA_041687875.1 Flavobacteriales bacterium
CGAAAGCATTGGCTTACTTGATACATCCAGCAACTCAAATACAGCACCTTCTCCCAAATGGCTCACGTCATACTTAACAATGATGTATTCTCTAGCTGGAACGGGTTGTACAGTCACAAATCCTTGGGTTGCAAGGCGGTTCATCTGACCTTCTTTCTTTCCTTCTGTCCGAAACAAACGGAAGATAACAGCAGCGCTAGAAAGATTTGAGGTAGGATTGGGTTTTTCATGGTGTGGATTGATTATGGTTTTACAATTCGTTGATAGGATAGTTGGGAGTTCTGAAGTTTGATTTGGAGAAAATAGATACCTGAAGGCAGGGTGCTCGATAATTCTAAGCTATTGCCACTCCATTCAACAGGAACGGCCACGCCAAGTATATTAAGCACACGGACATCTGTAATTTGCGAAGCGTCATCACACAATAAGTGGTTTCCGACAACCGGGTTCGGATAAAAGCTTGCAGAAGCAGACTTATCCTTCTCAGACATACCGTTAGGCTGAACAACTAAGTACTGAAATGGCCCACCGTAGATTGAACACCCTGCGGTATCCCAAATGGTACAACCATACGTGACATCAGATTGGGGACGGGCCCAAGGTTGGAGGGCAGTAGAGTCAGAAAGTCCCTGACTGGGATTCCAAAGGACCTGATCAATAGGACGATTTGAGGATACATTAGGATAATTTAGTTGAATAGAATCTCCGTAAGGTAAAGTCACATGATAGGTTACTGTACTTATGGCAAATTCTGATATTGAAACATTCACGGTGTCCCAACATTGGTTGCCCAAAGAATCGGTCACCTCAAGATAAAACACCATTTCATCCCCCCAAGTGTCTGTTAGATTCGGATTTGCAACAGTGGTGTCATTCAGAAACGTAGAACTCCAAAAGACCAGACCTGCTGATAACTCAATAGGCTCAATAGACCACTCATAAACAAAAGGAGGATAACCCACAGTAGCCGTTGGATTTCCACCAAGCTGCATTTCAAAACCTGAAACCTTACATAAATGGGCATCCGGACCTGCATCTGCACTACATTGAGCCAAGCACGACCAAGACCACACGATGAACAAGAAAGATACGATAGTTCTAAGTTTCATATTTCCTAAAGTGAAGGAATAAAATCGCTTTCGCTTTGGCAAGAGATTTATTGGGCACTTCTACGTCTCAGAATCCAGTACAATCCGTGCATCTGAAGCTTCAATCATTTTTTTGGCTTGGGTTAACCTGCATTCGGGTTATATCATAAGCGTTTTGAGATATGATTTCTGAATGAAATTGAGACCTTTGATTCACTAAATATGACACAAGGAATGAACATTTTACTGATCGGATCAGGAGGAAGAGAGCACGCCATGGCATGGAAACTCACACAAAGCAGCCGATTGTCCAAGCTTTACATTGCCCCAGGAAACGCTGGCACACGAACAGTAGGAACGAATGTAGATCTAGACCCACTTGATTTTCCAGCTGTGCGTGATTTTGTTCGTGGAAACGGAATTCACATGGTAATTGTTGGGCCCGAAGCTCCGTTGGTGGCAGGGATTGTGGATTATTTCCAGAATGAGCCATCACTGAAATACATTCCTGTTATCGGCCCCACAAAATTGGGAGCGATGCTCGAAGGAAGCAAGGAGTTCTCGAAGGAATTCATGGTTCGCCATAAGATACCAACGGCAGGTTACGGTTCGTTTACCTCTGACTCGTTAGAAGAAGGCTTTAAATTTTTGGAAACGCTTGATTCGCCTTATGTTCTGAAGGCTGATGGATTGGCTGGCGGAAAAGGGGTGTTAATCTGCGATGAATTGGTAGAGGCTCGAATTGAGCTTACGTCCATGTTGGTAGAGCATAAATTTGGTGAAGCTTCTGATAAAGTAGTAATTGAAGAATTCCTTCGTGGAATTGAACTTTCGGTTTTCGTTCTGACGGATGGAAAAAACTACAAGATTCTACCTTCTGCCAAGGATTACAAACGTATCGGAGAAGGTGATACTGGCCTGAATACAGGCGGAATGGGCGCAATCTCTCCTGTCCCCTTTGCCGATCAGGAATTCATGAATAAGGTTGAGGAACGAATTGTGAAACCGACCATCAACGGTTTGGCAAAAGATGGCATCGACTACCGTGGTTTTGTCTTTATCGGATTGATGAATGTGGGAGGCGAACCATTTGTGATTGAATACAACGTACGAATGGGAGACCCAGAAACGGAAGTCGTGATTCCAAGAATTCAAACCGATCTTATTGACCTGTTTGAAGCAGTTGCAGATCAAACACTTGATAAAGTGCAATTGACGGTTGATCCTCGCACAACTTGCACCGTGATGTTGGTCTCTGATGGTTATCCTGGCAATTATGAGAAAGGCCGCCAGATTACTGGTTTAGACAAGGTGAAGGACAGCTTGGTTTTTCATGCAGGAACAAAAGACAGCAATGGAAACGTGCTCACCGATGGTGGCCGCGTGTTGGCAATTACATCCTATGGCGAAAACATGAATGAAGCGCTGGACCAGTCCTACGCCAATGCACACGTAGTAAGCTACGAAGGCAAATACTTCAGATCAGATATCGGGTTCGACCTCTGAGATTAGCGGTTCAGCATCTCATCCTTTTGAAATCCGGCCAGTTTGAAAGTCCAATAAACCAAGGCTAGAGCAATGATTATGATTAGAAGCCAATTCACATAATTCTCTCCAACTTCCAACAGGCCGAATGTCCATAAAAAAAGGTCTCCAATTGGTGCGAGAATTTGCTGTAAGTTCATAGCGTTTTGATTTGTTGCGGCAAATATATCCAATATTTGAAATCGATTAGGTTCAAGGTAAAATGCTAACAGCTATTCTTAGGTCAAATACAATTGCAGCGTTCGTGCTTAGCTACCTAATTGGTGGGTTAATGCTTGTTGTCCCTTACTTTCTTTTGCCTGAAAACAGTTTCAACACAGATATTTTGTTATCACACTGGGCATTTGCTTGGCTTAAGTCAACGCCTGCCTTCATTCCGTATCTGTGCATGATAGTTATTGTAGTAGTAGCAACTCTTTCCCGTTTGCGTTTGCGGGAAGCAAAACAGGTGCTAGGCAACAGGAATCTTGCGATGGTGGCCTTTGTGTCATTGGTTATGGCACAACCAAAAGCAGCACTTGTCCGACCAGATATTCTTGTTGCGACCTTAATTGTTATCGGAACGTTCTTGTTATTGCTTTCAACCTACAAACGCGAATCAGTTCTTTCAGAGATATTTCATGTCGGATTGTTGCTTGGAACGGCAAGTTTATTTGTTGGACAGTCAATTTTCTTCTTGATTCCAGTTGGATTCTCGTTGCTCATTCTAAGGTCTGGAAATTGGAGGGAATGGGCTGTTCTGAGTTTAGGATTGGTGATGACAGCCATTTTCATCATGATGTTCGCTATTTGGGATGAATCTCCTTTTTTGGCCTTTCTGCGAGTGATACAATCCGCTTGGTCCAGAAGGACAGGTTTTGAAAACGTGAATGCGGGTCACCTCACCCTGATTCCAGTTGCCCTGATTGGTTTGTCGAGCCTATTCGGAAGCCTCACTATTGGAACAGTTACAGAAAGAAACATCATGCTAACCAATGGCGCATGGGTCATAGGAGGTCTACTTATTGTGCTTCTCCTTGGTTTGAGTTGGCAAAACGGAATTATCATGGTGGCATTTCCGCTAAGCGTTCTCATTACCCGAACACTCGAAAAAATGACCCGCTGGTGGTTGGCCGATTTGCTCTTGCTTTCGCTGATTGCAGCGCCTTTTGTCAGTATCCTATGGCCGCTTTAAATCTACCTAGAACCTGATTAGCTACGGGTTTAGCCTTTTCAGCACCTTCTAACAACAGTTTTTCAATAAGTTCAGGATTCTTCATCAACTCGTCAAAACGGACTCTCTCTTCTTTGAATTCTTCAATAATGAGTTCGAAAAATGCTTGCTTAGCGTGTCCGTAACCGTAATTACCGCCTAAATAATTTTGGCGCATTGCTGCAATTTGGCTTTCTGAAGCGAGAAGAGTGTACAGCGCAAAAGCATTGCACGTATCTGGATTCTTCGGCTCTTCTAATGGCGTGCTGTCAGTTACAATTCCCATCACTTGCTTGCGCAATTGTTTTTCAGGAAGAAAAACATCGATAAAGTTGTTGTACGACTTGCTCATTTTCCGACCATCCGTTCCTGAAATAATCATCACCGATTCGCTGATTTGCGATTCTGGAATCACAAAAAGCTCCTCCTTCATCTGATGATTGACCGAGCTGGCCATATCACGTGTCATTTCCACATGCTGCTTTTGGTCTTTCCCAACAGGAACGATATTCGCATCATACATCAAGATATCGCAAGCCATCAACACAGGATAGATGAACAATCCAGCGTTTACATCAGCCAGATTTTCTGATTTATCCTTGAACGAATGGGCGTTTGCCAACATTGGGAATGGCGTGAAACAGCTCAAATACCAAGTCATTTCTGCCACTTGAGGAATATCTGATTGGCGATAGAAAACCACTTTTTCCGTGTCTAATCCACATGCCAACCAAGCAGCGGCAGTTGCCAGAACATGCTCTTTTCTTGTAGCAGCATCTTTAATTGTAGTTAAAGAATGCATATCGGCAATAAACAGATACGCTTCATTTTTTGCATCTCGACTAAGCTCGATAGCCGGTCGGATTGCACCTAAAATATTGCCCAAATGTTGTCTTCCCGAACTCTGTATGCCTGTAAGTATTCTTGCCATTTCGCGTGTTGTCTAAATCTTTAGCACCAATAAATCCCCCGCCTCGTACCTCGGCACCCTCTTTCAAAGAGGGATTCGCAACTTTCCAGCATTGTCGGGAGACGAATAATCAGAGCAATTAAATCTTCTGAGGGCAAAAGTAAGGGCTTGATGCTTAGAACATGAGTTATTGGGTTTTTGGTGATTGAAGTGTGAATGTTTCTCAATCGGACAATCGTCAGCCCCAATAACCTAGTAACGATTAACTCAATAAAGTTTAACCGAACTACATTTGCTGCATGTCAAAGTTGTTTTGGCCACTGAGAATACTCTGGAGAGGATGGTTTTTCGCATCGTGTTTTATCACATTGATGCCTTTGTTTCCATTCTTTCTCTACTTCGTGCATCACGAACAGCACTTCAAAAAAGCCATGTTCCTCAAACGTATTTGGGCGCGGATGATTTGTTTTATAACAGGAGTTCGAACCACTCTTGAGATTGAAGAACCGCTTACCGATGGACCTTACATCATTGTTCCGAACCATGTTTCGTTCGTGGATATCGTTCAGTCTTACATCGCATTTCCTATCTATTTCCACTATATGGGAAAGGTGCAATTAGGCAAATGGTGGTTCTTCAACATCTTTTTTCATAAGATGAACATCCTCATTGACCGCACAAATTTGCGTGCATCTTACAACTCGTATCAGCGAGCTGCGGATGATTTGAAAAAAGGAATCACCATCGGAGTTTATCCCGAGGCGATTATTCCTGATAATCCACCCAAAATGCTGCCGTTTAAGAATTCACCGTTCAAAATCGCCATCGAGGCACAAGTTCCCATCGTTCCCGTTACTTTTGTAGAAGGATGGAAGATTCTGCCCGCCAAACCGCACGTGTGGGAAGGCGGACGACCTGGCAAAACATTCATCAAGATTCATCGGCCCATTTCCACCAAAGGAATGACCGCCAATGATGTTATTGAACTGAGAGACAAGGCGCAGGACGTCATCCGACAAGAATTGAAACAACATGGATATAACGGATAAAACGGTTGATGAATTGGCGCA
>JBDNJH010000237.1:0-8933 GCA_041687875.1 Flavobacteriales bacterium
CTTTGGGCAACCATGAATGGTTGGGTCTATGAAGGATTTGATGTGACCTATAACCGCCTAGGCGTTGACTTCGACAAACTCTATTACGAAAGTAATACCTATTTAATAGGTAAAGAATTGGTGGAGAGTGGGGTAGAGGATGGCGTTTTTGAAAAGCGGGAAGATGGCTCCATTTGGTGCGACCTAACTGCCGATGGAATGGATCAGAAACTTTTGCTCCGTTCAGATGGCACCGCAGTTTACATGACGCAGGACCTTGGCACCGCTAAACTTCGTTATACCGATTGGCCAGAACTTAATCAACTCATATATACGGTAGGAAACGAGCAGGATTATCACTTCAAAGTGCTGTTCCTCATTCTCGGAAAACTTGGTTTTGAGTGGGCTCAAAACTGCTACCATCTTTCTTACGGTATGGTCGATCTTCCTTCTGGTAAGATGAAATCCCGTGAGGGAACCGTAGTTGATGCCGATGATTTGATGGGTGAAATGGTTGAAACTGCCAAGGCTCAATCAGAAGAAAGAGGAAAGTTGGAAGGAATGGCTTCGGAAGAAGCAGACGCGCTTTTTGAAATGTTGGGAATGGGCGCACTGAAATACTTCATGCTCAAAGTCGACCCGAAAAAACGTATGCTTTTCAACCCAGCAGAAAGCATTGACATGCAAGGCAACACTGGGCCATTCATTCAATACACGCACGCTCGTATTAAATCTGTTCTAAGAAAAGCGGAAGATGCTGGCGCGCGTTTGCAACGCGTGTCCGAACAAGTGGTTTCCATCAACGAAAACGAACGATCACTCATCCGTTTGCTCAATCAATATCCCGAAACGGTGAAATTGGCGGGGGAAGAGTACAGTCCAGCCGTTATCGCAAACTACACGTATGAACTCGCAAAAGAGTACAACGCATTCTATCACGAATGTCCAATCCTCATTGAGGAAGATGAGAACGTAAAGGCACTCCGATTGGCAATTTCCGCGCTGACTGCTCAAGTCATCAGCGCATCTATGCGACTTCTTGGCGTGACTGTTCCAGATAGAATGTAAATTGGTATAAATGCCCTGAGGAAATTACCTTAGCGGCTTCAAAATCAGAATAAATGTTCGAGAATTTAACGGAGAAGTTTGATAGGGCGTTCAAAACGCTGAAGGGAGAAGGTCAGATCACGGAGATCAACGTGGCCGAAACCATGAAAGAAGTAAGGCGCGCCTTGCTTGATGCCGATGTCAACTTCAAAATTGCCAAGGAATTTACCGATACCATAAAGCAAAAAGCCCTCGGTCAGGATGTATTGACGGCTGTTAAACCAGGTCAGTTGATGGTGAAAATCACCAAAGATGAGTTGGCCAATTTGATGGGCGGCACGTCTGTGGAGTTGAATCTCGATGGCAAACCTGCGGTTATTCTTATCGCTGGTCTCCAAGGTTCTGGTAAAACCACTTTCTCAGGAAAACTGGCGTTGTTCCTCAAAAGCAAACGACAGAAAAATCCGTTGTTGGTGGCATGTGATGTTTATCGTCCAGCGGCCATCAATCAATTGAAAGTTCTTGGAGAACAGGTAGGGGTTGCGGTTTACACCGAAGAAGGAAACAAGAATCCTGTTTCCATTGCAGAGAATGCCATCAAATACGCCAAAGCAAACAACCATAATGTGGTGATTGTGGATACCGCGGGCCGTTTGGCAGTGGATGAGGAAATGATGAACGAGATTGATCGCGTTCATAAAAGCATTAAGCCTCAGGAAACGCTTTTCGTGGTCGATTCCATGACAGGACAGGATGCCGTGAACACTGCCAAAGCCTTCAACGATCGACTTAATTTTGATGGTGTTGTCCTCACGAAATTGGATGGTGATACGCGCGGTGGGGCGGCTCTTTCAATTCGTTCAGTCGTCAATAAGCCAATCAAGTTTATCGGTATTGGCGAGAAGCTCGAAGCACTCGATATCTTCCATCCAGACCGTATGGCCGACCGAATTCTCGGTATGGGTGATGTGGTTTCACTTGTTGAGCGTGCACAGGAGCAGTTCGATGAGGAAAAGGCTAGACAACTTCAGAAGAAGATTGCCAAGAATACCTTCGACTTCAATGATTTCCTTGATCAGATTGGTCAGATTAAGAAAATGGGTAACGTTAAAGATTTGATGGGAATGATACCAGGAATGGGAAAAGCCTTGAAAGATGTGGAAATTGGAGACGATGCTTTCAAGCAAGTAGAGGCAATCATTGGTTCAATGACGCCTTTGGAAAGGGAAAATCCAGCTTTAATAAATGGTAGCCGTAGAAAGCGAATTGCTGATGGTAGTGGTTCAACAATTCAGGACGTGAATCGCCTTCTGAAGCAGTTTGAGGAAAGCCGAAAAATGATGCGCATGTTCTCTAATAAAGGAGCAATGAAAAATATGATGAGAAATATGCCTGGTTCAAGGGGATAAAATTTCACATTGTATTATAGAACAATTATTTTTGTTGACGCTAGGAGTGTCGCGCTCATTGCATAGTTGAGAATTATTGCGTGATACACGTAATTAGTTGATTGCATGTTATATATTTGTAGGCCTAATGTCTTCCATGTTACTTGACGGAAAGAAAATATCAGATGAAATCAAGCAAGAGATAACCGAGGAGGTTAAGCTCTTGGTTGCTGATGGGTATAGACCACCGCACTTAGCAGCAATCCTTGTTGGCCATGACGGTGCTAGCGAAACCTATGTAGCAAGTAAGGTGAAGGCATGTGAGCAGATTGGTTTCGGTTCCACGTTGGTTCGTTTGCCTTCTGACGTTTCGGAAAATCGACTTTTAGCAGAGATAAATAACATCAACGGCAATGATGAAATTGATGGACTTATCGTTCAACTTCCTCTGCCAAAGCATATTAATGAACAGAAAGTGATAGAAAGCATTCGTCCCGAAAAGGATGTAGATGGATTTCATCCAGTAAATGTTGGGAAACTGGTTTTGGGGCTACCAACATTTGTTTCGGCAACTCCAAAGGGAATTATGGAACTGCTCAAACGTTACAATATTGAAACCAATGGTAAGCATTGTGTAGTTTTGGGAAGAAGCAACATCGTTGGAACGCCCATGGCAAATCTTCTCAGTCGAAATGGAAACCCAGGCAACTGCACAGTAACTTTATGCCACAGTAGAACCAAAAATCTTGCTGACTTTACCAGAACTGCCGATATTTTGATTGTAGCACTTGGTAAAGCTGAATTTGTGACAGCCGATATGGTCAAAGATGGTGCAGTGGTTGTTGATGTTGGCATCACCAGAGTTGAGGACACAACAAATTCACGTGGTTACGTGTTGAAAGGAGACGTAGAATTTGATCAAGTGAATAAGAAAGCTTCGTATATTGCACCCGTACCAGGAGGTGTTGGACGAATGACGATTGCAGCGTTACTGCAAAACACATTATTATCGAGAAAAAATAGTATCAAACCCAGTAAAATTCAACATCATGTCAGTTAAAGTTAAACTCAAAAACAGAGAAGACAAGTACGTTGTACTTGATCAAAAAGTGTTTGACGAGATTGAGGTAAATGAATACCTCACCTCGGTCAAATTCCTCGTCAACCTTCGAGCGCATTCGAATGGATATGGCGTTTTTCAGCGTTGTATCACAACGAAAAATGGTCCAGTTTATGAAACCATCTACCTTCATAAATATGTGGCGGAAAAATTCATCAAACAACCAAAAAGCGACAGAAAGCTTTTTGTTCGTTTCATTGATGGAGACGTTCTGAATGTGACACTTGAGAATCTTGAGTGGGTTACGATGAACACGCTTAGAAGAGAAATGAAAAACTTCAAGAGCAAATCTGGTTTCAGAGGAGTTACAAAGGAGAAAAATCGTTTTAGAGCAGTAATTTATCATGAGCGCCAAGCACACAACCTAGGCTTTTTTGATACGGCTGAAGAAGCTGCAAAAGCTTACAACAAAAAGTCAATTGAACTTTTTGGTAAAACAGGAAGTTTGAACACGTTCAAATAATTGGTCTTAATAAATTAAAAAAGGGCATCCCGAATTTTCGGGATGCCCTTTTTTATTGTTGTTTCTGCAAGGCTCAGTCAGTTTCCGACTTTATTTTAACATGCAGACTTAGAAAGCTCACCTTATCGTCAATGCGTTCCAACGAGTATTCCAACTTATTTCCACTTCGTTTGTAAATATCCAAAAGGCCCAAACCTGCACCACCTTTTTCCGAGTAGGTCGAGTTTCCAAGATGTTCGCTGTAAATATCCCGCATATCTTCATGGTCCCAAGCATTGATTTCTTTGATTTTCTCTTCGAGAGAAGGAATTTTCGAATTGAGAATTCTATTCCCAGTAATGATGAAAATATCATTACCGTTTCTTCCTAAAAGAAGAAGACTGACAACCTCTTTTTTGTCTTTAGTGTTGACATCGCTGTGGTTAACGATGTTCTGAAGACATTCGACAAGAATATTGAAAACGCGCTTTCTGAGTTTTTTCTCCTCACCACTTTGAATCAGCTTCATCTCCGTGAGCGAAAGCAGTTGCTGGACGGTGGATTCGTTTATATGATCGCGGTAGGCAAGCAGCAACTCATTGTCCGACATCATTCGGTCAATATCAAAATAGTGGTCTATGTTGCTCACTCGTGTCGGTTGGTGGAGTATTTCCTACGGCAGGTTTTGGAAAAAGTTCGTGGTCAGTTCAATTTAGGTCACGTTTGGTTAATAGATACTTTTGCGGAATGAAAGTGGAAGGCTTAACCGAAGAGATGTCATCTTTATTGAATGAAGGAAAGGTTCTGCCTATCATGGAAGAATTCTACACCATTCAGGGAGAGGGATCTCATTCGGGAACAGCGGCCTATTTCATACGGATAGGCGGTTGCGATGTAGGCTGCCATTGGTGCGATGTAAAGGAAA
Organism: Flavobacteriales bacterium; assembly: GCA_041687875.1. GTDB lineage: Bacteria > Bacteroidota > Bacteroidia > UBA10329 > UBA10329 > UBA10329. Next base: position 4,902 of record JBDNJH010000237.1, read on the forward strand.
GTTGGGATGCATCCATACATCCGTTGGTGGAGATAGGAAAAGTGGTAAATAACGCCAGCGAACAGCCGTCCAAGGTTGTGGTCGTAACCGGGGGCGAACCGCTGATCTTCAACCTTACCAATTTAACTCACAAATTGGCTCAAAAAGGAATAAAAATTCACGTTGAAACTTCTGGTGCGCATCCATTCTCTGGAAAGTTTGACTGGGTATGTCTTTCTCCAAAGAAAAACGCGCCCCCGAAGCAAGAGTACTATGCTATGGCCAACGAATTGAAGGTCATTGTTTTTAATAGGCACGATTTTGAATGGGCAAATGAACATGCCGCCAAAGTTTCTAAGGATTGTAAACTCTATCTTCAACCCGAATGGAGCAAACGTGAGGAGGTCATGCCCATGATTGTTGATTACGTGATGAAGAATCCGAGGTGGAATGTTTCCATCCAAACACATAAATACATGAATATCCCGTGAGGTATTTGACCATAATATTTATCGCTATCAGCTGTTTTCTCTGTTCAGAAAGCATGGCTCAACGTGAGTATACCACGAGTTCAAAAAAGGCCATAAAGTATTTTGAGGAAGCACTCAAATACTACAGCGCCAAGCGAAATGCCGAAGCCTTGGAGATACTGCAGAAGGCGATTAAAGCCGATGAAAATTTCGTTGAGGCGCATACCGTTGCAGGTGATTGCTATGCTGATTTGGGAGATTTTCAGAATGCCATTGTTGAATATCAAAAGGTAGTTGACCTTGCGCCCGACTTTCTGTCAACCTCGTATAAGCAGTTGGCTGATGTGCAGTTCAGAACAGGTGATTATGAATCTGCGCTGTCCAATTATCAGATTTTTATGACCAAGAAGCGGGTCAATCCACAGATTAAGGAAACTGCCGAGCGTTACATGAAGAATGCAGAGTTTGGAGCGGTGATGAAAAAGCAACCCGTTCCCTTTGACCCCAAGAATTTAGGAGAAGCTGTGAATACTGCCGATTATGAGTATTTCCCAGTTCTAACTGCCGATGAGCAAACGCTTGTTTTTACACGCAACAAACGGTCTCAGGGAGGCGATTATCAGGAAGACTTTTACGTTAGTTCGGCATCGGGAGGTGGCTGGAACCTTGCTAGAAATTTTGGCGAGCCCATTAATACAGATGACAACGAAGGAGCACAGACCATTACGGCCGATGGTCAGCAGTTGTTCTTTATCGGTTGCAACCGAAAGACAGGAATGGGTAGTTGTGATATTTATCGTTCGCTCAGAAATGGGAAGAAATGGGGAAGACCTGAAAACCTTGGTTCGCCTGTCAATAGCTCAAAATGGGAAAGTCAGCCAAGTATTTCTGCCGATGGAAAGACACTCTACTTCGTAAGTAATCGTGCTGGAGGATCAGGCGGAATGGATATTTGGGTTACGCAACTTACTCCAAACAACGAATGGACTGTTCCGAGAAACCTTGGCGATATGATCAATACGCCATTTTCGGAGGAAACCCCGTTCATTCATCCCGATGGAAGGACGCTTTATTTCACTTCCAATGGCCATGTCGGAATGGGAGAAAAGGACATTTATGTGACTCGATTGGATGATGATGGGAATTGGTCGGTGCCGCAGAATCTGGGCTATCCAATCAATACTTGGAATGATGAGCAGGGACTTTTTGTTGCGGCCAGTGGCGAAAAAGCGTATTTCAGTTCAGATAGAAAAGGCGGACTAGGCAAGCTTGACCTATACTCGTTCAATTTGCATGAAGCCGTTCGCCCAACTAGGGTAACATACGTGAAAGGAAGAGTAACCGATAAGATTACAGGGCAGCCATTAGAAGCTAAGTTTGAATTGGTTGATTTGGAGACATCTAAAATTGTGGTCGAATCAAATTCAGATGAAATTGATGGAAGTTTTCTCGTTACGCTTCCTATCAATCACGAATATGCGCTTAACGTATCAAAGGACAACTACTTGTTCTACTCGGAGCACTTTTCTCTTCCAAAAGAGCAGGACATGAGCAAACCGTATCAAATGGACGTGCAATTGCAGCCTATCAAATTTGGTGAGAAGGTGGTGCTGAAGAACATTTTCTTTCAAACAGCATCTTATGATTTGTTGCCAGAATCGAGGGTTGAGCTGAATAAGTTGGTTGCGTTCATGAACAATAATCCGAAAATTCGGATTGAGATTGGAGGACATACCGACAACATCGGAAAGCACGAAGACAATCAACTGCTATCTGAAAATCGGGCAAAGGCTGTGAAGGATTATTTGGTAGTCAATGAGATTGCAGCAGCAAGAATTGAGTACAAAGGATATGCGGAAGTGCAGCCAATTGACACCAATGATGCTCCTGAAGGAAGGGCAAAAAATCGTAGAACTGAATTTAAAGTATTGGCAGATGAATAGGTTTCCGATTTTTCTATTTCTTCTCATTGCAAATGTTCTTCATGGACAAAATGTAAAACACTCCATCTATTTGATTGGCGATGCTGGAAAAGATACGCTGCCTGGCCCTGCACTCGTTATGCTAGAAGAAGAACTGCTGCAAAATCAGAACAGCTCGGTCATTTTTCTGGGTGATAACATCTATCCCGCAGGATTGGAAGGGAAGGAAGGCAACCAGAAGAAGCATCTGTCTGAGATGAAACTGCTTTCGCAATTAGAGCGAACGCGCGATTTTACAGGACATGTGTTTTGGGTTCCTGGGAATCATGATTGGAAAGCTGGAAGGTGGCAAGGACATTGGCTGGTGCAGAAGGAAGCCGAATTCGTAGAGGCGTATTATGCTCAGACCAAAACAATCCAGAATGACTCGGGTCATGTTTTTATGCCCAAGGATGGACTCCCTGGCCCGTTGATTGAAACGGTTGAAGAACATGGCTACAATCTTATTGCCATTGATGTGCAGTGGTGGCTTCAAGATCAGTTCTTTCATAAGGTTCCAACCGAATATGGGCTGAACAAGCGAAGGATGGAGAAGCGGTTCTTAGAACGTCTCGATACACTTATTGCCAACTCCGTTTCTGAAGGAAAACTGACCATGATTGCCGCGCATCATCCTATGTACAGTAATGGACATCACGGTTCTGCCAAACAGCCAGCTCGTTTCATTCTGAATTGGGTGCCGCCATTTCAGTTATTCGGACTTATTGGCTTGAATCGTGCCTTGGTGCAGGATATTCCACAGCCTCGCTACAAGCGTATCCGAAATAAGATTCTCAAGGTTTTGAATAAGTACCAAGGTTTGGTCTATGTCTCTGGACACGATCACAACCTTCAGTATTTGAAGAAAGACAATAACCATTATCTCGTGAGCGGTGCTGGAAGTAAGCGTTCTTCCCTCAAGGGAGATAAATATGGTGCCACTTACATGGACGACCAGAATTACGGCTTCATGCGCTTGGATGTGATGGATGATGGAAAGATCAACTGTCATGTGTTCGGTCACACAAAAGGCGGTATCATCCATTCGTTCTGGCTCAACTGACCAGTACTGGTTTCTGTGATTCTACTGTTTGGACAAGTGAACTTATTTTTTAGCCACAGAAACACCGAGAACACAGAAAAAAGCAAGTGAATTTTTCTTTGAAACCCTCTGTGTCTTCTGTGTTTCTGTGGCTAATTCATGTCTTGTCAAGAATTAGAGGTATTGAGGATTCGGCATTCACGACAGTTTTCAGACCAAGGAAATAATCGGTTTCTTTGCTTGCATGAGAACCATGCTTTTCCTTTCCGTTTCGTTGTTTTTATCTACCCACGTTTCTGCACAGGATATGTTCCAACGTGTGTATGGAGGCGATTCTTACGATATTGGTAAACAAGTGATTCAAATGCCTGATGAAGGCTATCTGATTGTTGGTGCAACTGGAAGTTTTGAACTGACAAGCGGACAGATCTTGCTTATTAAGACTGACCTCAACGGCTACGAGGAATGGCGTAACTATTACGGAGATGATTATGCAGAACAGGCCGAATCGATGGAAATTGGCCCCGATGGGAATATCGTCATTGCCGGTCTTTCTGAAAGGGTCGGACTGGCCTATCAA